>JBFKJL010000013.1:0-19786 GCA_041631795.1 Saprospiraceae bacterium
AGGCGCTCCTGTTTGATGCCTTTCGGCAAAATATAGCCAAATGGTGTTTTCGAACCGTTCTCCTCAATACCCACAGCATCTACACTGAAATCAAGCGGGACACCGTCAGAACCACAGCCAGTCAGGAACCGGCGCCACTGGTTGCGCACCAGCTCGAACTCCGCCATCCTGAAGGTCTTTTGTGTTTCAAAACCGTTGACAAGGATACGCATGAACTGGATGGAACGGAAGCCCTCTATGCCGTTGATCTTTTCACTGTCGTTGAGCGGTATCTGGAAGCGGTACCATTTTTCCTGGTTGTTGTCGCCGGGGTTGATGATGGTTTTGGTCTCACGGATGTACGGTGTCAGTGTCGTATCGATCTCGCCGCTAGCATTGGCGATCCTGATGCGGTACTGGTGAAAACTTTCACCGAGGTCGAGTGACCTGTTGTTGTTCAGGTCCTCCTTGTCCGGGAAGGGATTCCCGCGCTCGTTGGCATCGCCGTCAGGGGCATTACCTTCGGGATTATTGAACTTGGAATATCGCTTGAGCAGGTTATCGTTGCTGGAATAGACGGAATCATTGTTGAAAAAGACGAAGTTGTCCGCAGACGGATCGTCAAAGACATCGCCCGCCGTCCCAAAATTGGCGACGAGGTCATCGATATAATTCTGGAACTTGAGGCGCTCGCCGTTGTCGTTCAAACCATCATAGCCCAGGTCCTGTTCATCGATATTATCACGGGCAAAAGCATCATTCGTGGGAATGTCCAGGGGCACGATGCCCCAGCTTGTTTCCCGGGTCGGGACCACTTCCCCGCCCACGGGGATGTTGTTTTCAAAGAACTGCAGGTTGTCTCGCATGATGTCTTCAGAGACATTGCCGAGATGGAAGGTGATGTACCCGTCTTCATCGAGGCTATGCCCTGTGCCGTCCGGTCGCTCCATGAATGGGTTGAGCAGCCAGAAGTCGATGAATTCATAGTTGGCCGCCTGGAAGTCATTGTTTGTCATATAACGCATGATCCCCGCCCAGCGCGTTTCAGGTTCCGCCAAAACGACGCGTTGTTCCGTCTGGTCGATCCTGTCAATACCAGCGGAGTAAAGTGTACCTCCCGGCGGATCAAAATTATAGGGGCCACGCTCATCGGGGTAGTAACTGAGGTCAAAGGTGAACAGGTCCGGCAGTTGTCCCGGGGGCAGGTCTCTCTGGAAAAGTTCCTGCTGATTGATCAGGCGCGTGTACGAATTGCCTGTATTGCCTTGCCGTGCCGACCTGTCGATCACGTACCAGTTGAGGCGCGCGCGATTGGCGCCAAAGGCAATGTCATCATTGGTCACAGACTCCGGAAAATCATCCATCTGGGGTGTACTCGCCAGAATCCATCGGTTGGGCTGAGAGCTCAAAGGCAGGCCGTTGATCGCACCTTCAAAGTCATCGATGCTGACGACACCTTTATTATCGCCGGAAAGGTTGACAGCGCGCGAGTGGCCCGGTTTAAGGGCAGCTACCTCTGCGGTGAAATTGAGACTTGACGGTGCCGACGTGCTGTAAAACGGCAGCTTGTCCACCATATTCGTCAGGAAGGGCATCTCGTTGCTGTAGTCCATATCCAGGCCGAATATCCGGTTGTTGATCGGATCATCCCCAATATTCACTTTTTCTGTAAAAGGCCGCTCGAAGAGCCGCATGTACGTGGCCCCGATGTTGAGGTTGTCATTCACTTCGTAATCGGCGCGCAAGCCGAGCATGGTTTTCTGTTGAAGGCTGAACACCGAATTGTCCTCATAGGAGACGTTGATCGGGACACCCTGCTGCAGGTAAGACTGGTTGATGATCCGCACCCGACCAATGCCGTAATCGACCTCGTAGTCCTGGCCCTCCACGAGGATCTGGCTCCCCGCCCTGACGGTGACGGAACCCTGGGGAATATTCCACGCCCCCAGCGAGATCTCCGAGGAAATGTTCGACTTCACCTTTCCCGCCATCACGAATTTGTTCTTTTCGAGGAATTGCTGGGCCGCAAAGACGGTCGTATCGTACAATTCCTGGAACTTGTATTTCTCGGCAATCGCAGGATCACCGAAAATCTCATCCATGGATGAACCGAAGGGTTCGAGTACCGGGAAAACGATACTGCTGCTCTGAGGGACCACCGTGATGCCGGGCACAAAGTCGAAAATACCATCCGGCTGGGGATCATTTCGTGAGTTCAGGCGGTCAAGCCCAAAGACATTGAGGAGGGGGATCTTGGGGAAATTCTCCTCCGGTAAAAATTTCTTCAGTGTCCCGTCCCTGTCATCTTCGTAAAAGACGTCAAACTGGAAGTCGGTCTGGTCCAGTTGGCTCGTGCGCAAAGGATAGACGTTCTTCATCATCAGGTCCCACGTAGGGTGATTGACGATTTGGTTGGAGCTCTTCAGCATCTTGACAAAGATCACCGCTTCGGATTCCACCTCGCCCTGGTCATTGGAGTTCGGCAGCAGGGACTCATCCGTGATCTTACCCACCTTGTAGACATCGTCACAGTTGAGGGTATAGAAATATTCGTAGGCGACACCGAGCACCTGGTTGGGCCTCAGCCGGATGTTCAGCGAGATAAACCCGAGCTGCTCATTGAACGAGTATTCTCCCGGGGACAGTTTACGTCCCCTGAACACCTCGAAGTCCCTGGGCTGATCCAGGTTGTACTTGCCTTTCAGGATGGTGGCTGTATTTTCGACCCTTTGCGCATCTTCGTCGAGGAGGAGCTGTTCGAACAGTGTGTTGACATTGTTTTCGGGCAACAGCAAGCCGTTGATATCGATGTATTCCGGCGGCAGGGGTACTGTGGGCTGGTATGTTGTCGGGTTCCGGTTTGAGTACAGCGAATCGTGGGGTTCCGCAATATCGCTGATCGCCGCGATCATCGTGGTGTTTTGCTGGTAATCCGTCCTGTCGTCAGAGATCCAGATCTCGATGTTGTTGATCCGAAAATTCGAGTTGATGTACGGCAAGTTGGACAGCGCGCGCTCAAAATTTTGCCTGTGGTAGTGGGAGATGAAGAAGTGCCTGTTCTCGTCGTATTCATCGGGGCGGATCTCAAATTCCTGGACCGAGGAGCCGTTTTGGACGCTGAGGGATTCTTTCTGGGACCGCTGCTGAGAAGCGATACCCGTGATCCTGAGGTTTCCAAACTGGAGTTCTGTTTTAAGACCAAAAAGACTTTGGGCGCCCTGGATGAGCGAACTGCGCAGGGGCAGGCTCACATTGCCCGCTTCCACCTTTTTGATGATATCATCTTCCGAAAACTGCTCCGAGTCGTACGCCAGTTTGATCTTCCGGTCAAAGTCGAAACTCGCCTGGGTGTCGTAATTGAACCCGAGGTTGAGCTTGTCGCCAATATTGCCATCGACATTCATTTTGATATTCATGTCGAAGAGCGGTCCTGCGACTGTTTGCTGGCGCACGGGGATATTGGGATTCTGGATACGCTGGTATTCCCATCCAAAGTCGAGATCGATGTTGCCCTGGGGCTCTATGGTGATGTCATTCCCGCCAAAGAGCCTGTCGATGAGGCTGGCGCCGATGTCCACCTTGGAAATTGGGTCGATTATTCCTCTTTTGCTGCGATCGTATCTTTTAAAACCGGCGAGACTCTCGAAATACTCGCGTTCCTGCTTTTTGGCGCGCCATTCCAGGTATTCCTCGAAGGTCATATACGTGGGGGTGCGGTAATATTCATCCCCGATCTTTTCGAGGATAACATACCTGTCTTTCTCGGCATCGTATTCGACCGTTTGCTCTATTTCTGTGGGCATGATATCAAAGGGGTTATAGGACCCGTCATTGATGTAGTCACCGTGCCTGTCCTTGAGGGGGATTGTATCTGTGGGAGAGGTCTCGATATCGTATGGCAGGGGAACGCCTGTACCGTAGGCAGACAAGGTACTCATGGCTAAAAAAAGCAACACGCCCAATCCACAAACTGCCTTCCTTTTCGTTGTCATAGTTGTCCTTATAGAAATCTTATTAACCCTGCCGATAGATTATAACTGTTTTAAAACGCAAATAAAGTTATTTTATGGTGCTACGATAGTTGTTGTAATACTGTTTTTATTAAACTTTCCACCTGGATGGCGTCGTTTTGAAGGTTCAATACCTTATCCACCTGCTTCGTAACGGCAGATTTTTGAAATCCTAATGCTACTAACGCAGAAATGGCCTCATGGCGTATAGAATGTTGCGGAATTTTTACTGTGGGTGTCAGCTCAATCCCTTCCACCGAAATTTTGTCTTTCAGATCGAGGATAAGCCTTTGGGCCGTTTTGGCACCAATGCCCTTCACTTTCTTAAAAGCGGCCACATTTTCGGTGACAATGGCACTCGATGCCTCAGCCGGTGTCATATAGCTCAAAATGACCCTTGCGGTGTTGGGCCCGATACCCGAAACTGAAAGCAGCTTGACAAACAAATCCTTTTCCTCCCTGTCATAAAAACCAAAGAGGATGTGGGCGTCATCCCGCACAATGAGATGGGTGTACAATTTCGCCTCGCTTCGGGTCTCGATCTTCGTGAAAGTATTCACCGATATCTGGACATCATAGGCGATGCCGCCGACATCCACATAAACCTGTGTCGGTGACTTGTATGCCAGTGTCCCTTCCAAGTACGCTATCATAAATCAATTCTGATGCGAAGATAGAAAAACGCGTAAAATAATATTAACAAATTTATTAATATATATTTACTACATTTTCAACGTCAAAACGGCGTATTTCCACATTTGGAATGGATTCAGTTAATTTGTGCTTCTAAAGGAGGATTATGTACAATGTCTTGATCATTGGCGGCGGCGGGCGGGAGCACGCCCTGGCATGGAAAATCAAAAAAAGCCCGAAGTGCGGACAGCTCCATATCGCGCCAGGGAATGCCGGTACGCTTCAGTTTGGGCAAAACCTGGTTATTGACGTTTCAGATTTTAAAGCTGTGGAAGCCGCAGCAAAAGAACACGCCATCGATTATATCGTCGTGGGCCCTGAAAAACCCCTTGTGGATGGCATTTATGACCATTTTGAAAATCATCCCAATGTCAAGGTCATTGGCCCCTCAGCTGCCGCGGCGCAACTTGAAGGCTCCAAATCATTTGCCAATGCCTTCATGGATGAATTTGACATCCCCACAGCCGGCTCCCTGGCAGTGGACCAGTCCACCATCCAGGCGGGTATGGATTACATCGATGCCCAAAAACCGCCCATTGTCCTGAAAGCCGACGGCCTGGCAGCGGGTAAAGGCGTCCTCATCATCAGGGATAAGGCTGAAGCCAAAACGGAATTGCAATCCATGCTGGACGGCAAGTTTGGGGAAGCTTCGAAAACTGTGGTCATCGAGGAATTTCTCGATGGCATTGAATTTTCCGTTTTTGTGATCACGGACGGTAAAAGTTACAAGATGCTGCCCACCGCCAAGGACTACAAACGCATCGGCGAAGGCGATACCGGGCTGAATACCGGCGGGATGGGGGCAGTTTCGCCGGTTCCGTTTGTGGATGAAGCCCTGATGCACAAGGTCCGGTCACGCATCATCGAGCCCACGATCAACGGGATCCGGAAAAGACGCTACGCCTACAAGGGTTTTATTTTCTTCGGACTGATCAATGTGGATGGAGACCCGTATGTAATCGAATACAACTGCCGGCTTGGGGATCCAGAGACGGAGGTCATCCTCCCCCGACTGGATACCGACCTGGTCGAACTCTTTGAACATCTTTACACGGAAAAATTGCCCACGGCCTCTGTCCGGTTCACCCCCAATACGGTGGCCACGATCATGTTGGTGTCCGGCGGGTATCCCGGGAGTTACACGAAGAAATTGCCCATTTTGATGCCTGAAAAAATTGAAGACAGCATCGTTTTCCACGCGGGCACGGCCGTGGAAGATGGTCAGCTGGTGACAAACGGGGGGCGCGTGCTTGCTGTGAGTTCTGAAGGCCCGGACCATCAAGCTGCACTCCGCACCTCATTGGACACCATCCGCAACATTAGTTTTGCAGGCATGTATTACAGGAAGGACATCGGTTTTGACCTTTGAGAGCCATGAACTACACCATAGGTGACATAAGCCGGATCGTCAGGGGCGATCAAATCAGAGTGCACGATGAAAATATGCGCATCACATCCTTCCAGTTTGATTCGCGGAAGATTACCTTTCCCGACAATGCGTGTTTCATTTGTTTCCCGGGACAACTCAATGACGGCCACGACTTTATCCCCGATGCCTATGAAAAGGGGGTCAGGACTTTTCTCGTGTCAAAACATGTGGATATCGCCTGGTCCGATGTCAATATCATCAGGGTTGCGGATACCCTCAAAGCGCTCCAAACGCTGGCCGAGACCTACAGGCAAAAGTTGTCCGGGCTATTCATCGGCATCACGGGCAGCAATGGCAAGACCATTCTCAAGGAATGGCTCTTCCACGCCCTGATCAAGGCCTACAGCGTCGGCAAAAGTCCAAAAAGTTACAATTCCGGCATCGGTGTCCCACTGTCTGTCCTCGGGATCGATCCCGAAGACGACATCGCTATCATAGAGGCTGGAATATCCAAAAGAGGGGAAATGGTCCCTCTTGAGCGCATCATTCGCCCTGACATTGGTGTGATGACAAACATCGGCGATGCACACAGTTCGGGTTTTGATTCAAAAAATGAAAAACTGCAGGAGAAACTCAAGCTGTTCAGTGGTTGCCAAACAGTCGTGTATTGCGAAGACCACGAAATGATCCGCGAGGCCCTGTCCGGGATGGCCGAAGCAAAGAAATTGTCGTGGGGTCATGCAGACACGGCACAGATCCGGATCATTCGTGAAAATCCCGATGGCCAGAAAACAACGGTAACCCTTGAATACAACAAAAGAAGACAGGACTATTCCATTCCTTTCATCCACGCCGGATTTGTCGAAAATGCCAAACATTTTATGGCCATCCTTATCCTGCTCGGTTTCCCCGTAGATTTTATCCAGGACAATCTCGATGCATTGAAAGGCATCGAAATGCGCCTTGAGGTGAAGAAAGGGATCAGGCATTCCCTGTTGATCAACGACAGCTATTCTGCAGATCTGTCATCGCTCAAACTGGCACTGGAATTCCTTGTTCAACAAGCCGGACATAAACGAAAGATCCTTATCCTTTCGGATTTTGATCAGCAAAAGCATCGCCCTGATCTGCACAAGGACATCGCGCAGCTCATCAGGCAGGCTGATGTCAACCACTTCATTTGCGTGGGTGAGAACATCGTGCAAGTCCGGGACCACCTCGATCCGGGCCTGGCGTGCGATCATTTCATCTCTGCACACGATCTGAAGTCTGCCTTACCGGGCATTGATCTTGCAGAGAGCGTTATCCTCGTCAAGGGGGCGCGCAGATTTCACCTTGAGTCGATCTTCGAAACGCTTTCAGGCCAGGTACATCAGACCATCCTTGAGATCAACCTGACGTCGGTGGGCCACAACATCAATGCTTTCAAACAGATCTTGAATGAAAAGACGCGCATGATGGCGGTCCTGAAAGCATCGGCTTACGGCAGTGGCAGCAATGAACTCGCCCGCTATCTCCAAAGCAAGAAAGTCGATTATATATCCGTGGCTCTCGTCGACGAAGCGATCGACTTGAGAAAAGCGCAATGTACCCTGCCAATTATGGTCCTCAATGCTGATGACACCCAGATCCACAACTTGTGGGCCTACCGCATTGAGCCTGAGGTCTATTCCATGAAAATGCTGGAAGCGATCATTGATGAGGCCCTGGTCCAAAATGACATTTTACCTATCCACCTCAAAGTGGACACGGGCATGAACCGGTTGGGTTTCAAAATTCAAGACATTGAACCGGCGATTGAAAAAATCAATGACTGCCCACACATCAGGGTCGGTTCCGTGTTTTCCCATCTGGCGGCCAGTGAAGATCCACGGCATGATGCCTACACGCGACAGCAAGCCGAAGACTTTGAGAGGGCCTATGAAAAGATCGCTTCGCTTTTGGGTTATCAACCCCTGAAACACATCCTGAACACATCGGGCATCATCCGGTTTCCTCAGTATCAATACGACATGGTGCGCCTCGGCCTGGGCTTGTACGGGGAAGATTCTACCCACCAATTCGGGTACCTCGAAAAAGCCCTTGCCCTGAAAGCACGTGTTTTACAGGTCAGGGCCATGAAAAAAGGGGACACCACGGGGTACGGCCGGGATGGGAAGATGGCGCAGGACGGGAAAATAGCCGTCATCGGCATCGGCTATGCCGACGGGCTGTTCAGGTCGGCTGGCAATGGGCGTTTCAGCGTTTTGATCCACAATAAACCGGCCCCTACAATAGGCAATATTTGCATGGATGTGACCATGGTGGATGTCACGGACATTGATAACGTCAATGAAGGCGATGAAGTGGTCATTTTCGATCACACCCACCCTATCGGCGGCCTGGCTAAGGCCTGTCACACCATCCCTTACGAGATCATCAGCCGCCTTGCACCGCGGGTGAAAAGAATGTACGTCTACACCTAGGGTTGAAATTCACAGAATATTTGAAATAATCTCACCCCGAATACTGTTTTTGTAGTTGGAATGAACTTTTATTCATCCTTCGACTGTATTTTATATTTTTGTACGCAAATTTTAGAGGTCTATGAGGTTTATCTCGGTCTTTTGTGCTTTGGTTAGCTGTGGTGTTGTATTCAGCCAGTCTGATGACCCCGTCCTGTTTTCAGTTGACAATGTCCCTGTACACGTCTCTGAATTCACATACATCTACGAAAAGAACAATGCCGAACAGGCAGATTATTCAGAACAATCCCTCCGTGAGTACCTTGATCTGTATATTAAGTTCAAGGCAAAGGTGTTGAGAGCCCGTCAGATGGGCCTGGATACTGTGACTATACTGAAGGAAGAACTGGAGGGCTACCGGAAGCAGTTGGCCAGGTCTTACCTCAGGGACAAGGAAATTTCAAGGAAGCTGGTCGATGAGATCATCGACAGGATGCAAACGGACATCAGTGTCAGTCATATCTTCACGTCTGCAGAACCTAAATCCTCGCCCGAAAAGGAAAAACGGGCCCGTGAAAGGATATATGAATTGTACAACCGGCTCAATATGGGTGCTGCATTCGACGACCTGGCCCGGTCAGGATCTGAAGACAAGGTCTCTTCTCTCCACGGTGGAAACCTGGGTTATTATACGGCACCTCTGCCGGACGGTTTCTATGAATTTGAGAATGCCATGTGTACGACAGCCCCCGGCAAATATTCGAAACCCGTCAGATCCAAAATGGGATTTCATATCATCAAGGTGCACGACAAGCGTCTGGCCAGGGGCCGTATGGATGTGTCCCATATCATGGTCAAAAAGGAAAAGAACGGCATACCGGTGAAGCATGCCCGATCGACGATCGATTCCCTCCATGCCATCCTGGTGAATGGAGGCAATTTTGAAGGCCTCGCCGTTGAACACTCCGAAGACCCGAACAGCTCCACGAAAGGCGGCCGCCTGGGATACTTCGGGATCAATCAATTCGAAACGGCTTTCGAGGATGCCGCATTCGGCCTCCAAAACGACGGTGATTTTTCAAAACCTGTCGAGACCTCCATTGGCTACCACATCATTAAAAGGAATGCCGTTGAGGACAACAGCGACATCAATATCCTCAGGAAAAAGATCCTCGCCAGGATCAAGGATTCGGATCGTTTTGAGTCTGCGGAAAAAGCCATCATCACAAAATCCAAGGTTGACAACCAGTTTAAAGAAAACAGGGAGGTTTTGAACCAGTTCATCGCCGCCCAGAATGACACCTTCTACTCTTACCGGTGGACCATTCCCGAGCCTCCCGCGACACAACACCTCATGAGCATTGGAAATGACTCATATACGCTGGACGATTTTTGTGGCTATCTCAAAACGAATGTCAGGACACGCATGCGATTCAATAAGGTCAAACCTATCAATGAAGCTGTTCTGGAGATGTATCAAAACTTCACAGATGAAAAGGTAATGGCTTTTGAAGAGGAAAACCTTGAGAACAAATACAGTGATTTCAAGGCTTTGATGCGGGAGTACAGGGAAGGCATTCTCCTTTTCGAGATCACCAAGAGCGAGGTTTGGGATAAAGCCTCCAGGGATACCACGGGCCTCAAAGCCTATTTTGAACAAAACAGGGACAGGTACAAGTGGGATAAACGGGTCCGGGTCACCCGGTACTCTGTACACACCAATGACAAGTCTTTGATTACCCGGGTGTATAATTTTGCTGCAATCAAGAATACGCAAGATGTTTTGGCCAAATTCCAGCCTGAAGAAGGGAAACTGCTTTACACAGAACAACAAATATTGCATTCCGATGTGGACGCATTGAAAAGTATGGAATTGGAACAGGGATCGATGTCGGCATTGTCCAAAGCCGGCGATGTCACCGAATTTTTTGTCATCGACGAAATCCTGCCCCCTTCCCTGAAAACCCTGGAAGAATCCCGGGGCTATGTCATTGCGGATTACCAGGATGAACTTGAGAAAAACTGGATAGCCGAATTGTTAAACACTTACACTGTAGATGTTGATGAAAAAGTCCTTTCATCACTTATTAAATAGCCGCGTATTCGCTTGCATGGCATGCGTGCTGGTCCTCTACGGGTGCCCTGAAAGGCCTTCCGAAAAAGGGGAAGTACTCGCAGAAGTCTATGGAGAAAAGCTCTACCTGGATGAAGCGAAAGCCAGCATTCCCGCTTCAATGTTCGATAAGGACAGTGCCGCTGTCATAACCAAATTTGTCAATGACTGGATCCTTAACCAGGTGCTGTACAGGCATGCATCAAAAATCATAGATCAAAAAGCGCTTGACAAAGAAATAGAAAACTACAGGTTGTCTCTCACCATAGCACGCTTCGAAGCGCTGTGGCTGGAAGAAAACCTCAACACTTCGATCACCCAGGACGAAGTGCAGAGGTACTATCTCGGCAATACCGGGCAGTTTATCCTTGAAGAGGATGCTTTGAGGTGCCTTTTCATAAAGGTCCTTGATACGGCAGACATCGTAAAAAGGATAGATCCGATCTGGAAGAAAGACGCCAGGGACAGCCTGGCCATGTTTTGCACCCAAAATGCCGGACATTGCCTGGTAAATGAAGATCAATGGTTTACGGAGAGTGAATACAAACTTTATGTGCCGCCGGCAGTTTTTGACCAGCGGCGTTCTGGACGCACCTCGTTTAGTGAAAGCCACAACGGGTTTAAATATTATGTTAAAATCCTTGAAAAAGCCCAAAAGGACAACCCGAGCCCCGTTCAATTGGTACAAGACAAGATAAAGCAACGTATCTTGCACAACCGATCGCGCAATTTGCTCAGGGACATGAAGGAAGAACTCTTTAAACGCAATATTCAAAACAAGGAAATAAAAGTCTACACAAACTCCTGAATATGAAATGGCACTTCTTATATATGATGTTATTCCAGGCAGCTCTCATCCTGGGCCAGGACAGGTTGGTCATCGACAAGGTCATTGCAAAAGTAGGCTCCGAAACTGTCCTCCTCTCCGATGTTGAAGCCCAGTACGCCTACTCTGTCCAACAGCAACGGACCGCCCCATCAAAAGCATTGAAGTGCCAGGTCCTCCAGTCACTGATCGGCCAAAAGGTCATCGTCCACCACGCCAAGCTGGACAGCGTGGAAGTGACGGCTGAAGAACTTGAGAACCAGCTGGATTTGCGCATAGACGCAGTGCTGAGGCAAATGAATGGCGATGAGGCTTTTTTCAGGGAATACTACGGGATGACAACCAAGGAAATGCGGGAGAACCTCCGAGAAGACATGCGCCAGCAAATCCTTTCACAACGCATGCAATCGAAACTCCTCGAGGAAGTCGTCATCACACCAAAAGAAGTCAAAGCCTTCTTCAATGCCATTCCGCCTGACAGCCTGCCTTATCTCAATGCTGAAGTTGAGGTGGCCGAGATTGTCATTAAACCAAAAGTTAACGAGGAAGAGCGTATAAAAGCGCTGGAAAAGATCATTGATATCAGGAAGAGAATTGTGGACGATGGAGAGGACTTTGCGGCCCTGGCACAAAAGTTTTCCGATGATCCGGGTTCCGGTGGACGTGGCGGTGACCTCGGCTTTGCAAGCCGCGGAACATTTGTCACAGATTTTGAAGCCGCCGCCTACAGCCTTGAAAAAAATGAGATTTCAGATCCCATTGAAACCGAGTTCGGGTTCCACATCATTCAAATGCTGGAGCGCAGGGGCAACAGGATCCGGCTGAGACACATCCTCATCAAGCCGGACATTACGGACATTGACAAAGCCCTCGCCAAACAAAGCCTGGATACGCTGAAGGCACAAATTGAAAAGGGTGATATCACTTTCAGTGAAGCTGTCAAAAAATATTCGATCGAAGATGTCCCCAGTTATCACAACAACGGCATCATGCAAAACCCCAATACAGGAAAAACTTTTTTCCAGACCTCTGAGCTTTCCCCTGAAGTGTACTTCGCCATCGAGGAAATGGAAGTGGGTGACATCTCGGACCCCCTGGAATATCCTTTCCCCTCTGGTGAAACCTATTACAGGATCATTAAACTCCTCTCTAAAACAAAACCGCACAGGGCCAACCTCGAAGAAGATTATACGAAGATCCTCCAATACGCCAAAGAGAGTAAAAAGAATGTCTACTTCGCCTCATGGCTCGAAGAAAAGTTCAAGGATACCTTCATCAAGATTGATGAAGACTACCTGGTCTGTCCCGACCTGGATGAATACATCAATTGATCACAGTACCTTTCAATAGACATCAAAATGGAGCGCAATCTTATTGACCGAACCGGTATTCCCCGATAACGTATCAAAGATCCTGATCATCCATGTGCCCGCGAGCGCCTCATTGTCAAAAACAGATAAGGCTGGGAGGGGAAAGACCCCCGATGATAAGAGGGACTGACCGGAAGTCCAGTCACTTGAACACAACGATGTGTCCACGCCTTCATCATCGCAGGTGAAGTCAAGATTGCCCTGGCCCGGGCATCCCACATTCCAGATCACGGAAGAATTGCCCGATGGACTTTGGAGGGTGATGAGCAATTCCTGGACCCCCGGATGGTCAATGTCCAGGGACACATTGACATCAGCTACAGTATAATTCAATTCTTGTGGAAGGCTGAAATAAATTTCTGAAAGCCCGTTGTCTTCAATCATCGTGGAACCACCCCCCAGGACAACAAGGTCAGTGACACCACTGCCCTGGCATGTGGCATAGTCGACAGTCAGGGGAACCCCGGGGTTTGTTTGAAAAGCAGGTGCCAGTTGTACACCCCCACCGGCATGGAATTGGAAATCTTCCGTGGCGATGCCGCTCACAATAATCTCCTGTTCAGCTGAAAACAGTCCTCCGCCAATCCCGCTGACATCAATGTATAAAAAATCCGGGCATTCAGCATTGGCATTGCAGGGATTGCATTTTGAACCGCCGCAGTCCACCCCTGTCTCATCGCCATTGAGCAGTCCATCCGAACATGTGGCGCAGGACCCGTCATCACTGTTGGCATAGGGATTGAAATTGTGGGCGGCAGGATCTGTACAGCCTGGAGCAATGACGTCAAATGTAAAATCAAATCCCGCTGTGCTCCACTTGTCATCCCACTCAAAATAATACCTTGTTCCTGCCATGACATTGACATTGATCAACTCCGACGCATACATGTTCCCGCTTGTATAAATGGAGCAGGCGTCATCGCTGGAGACGATGAATGTCAAGCTGTCGCACAAGCCTGAATACATGTGCAACCTGGTATCCTGGCCTCCTCCACAGGAATAAATACTGACCTGGCCATCCACCATGGCATCAAAATAAAACCAATTGGCGTGGTCCGCATCAGGCTGATGCGCCCCACTGCCCTGGTCGGGACCGAGTGCCGTGTATGTACCGGGACTCATCAGGGCCTCGGCAGAAGAACACAGGTAGTGGGTGTGACAATTTGTGGAAGGCGTCACAGAGGCACCGACAAAAACACAAGTCCCGCTTGTATCATCGATGACATCAAAAACCAGCATCCCGTTTGACACGGGGAAACCCTGACCGCCATTGTCAAAGACATGGAGGTCGCCGTAGGGAATATTGGATGCATTGACATCCCCTGAGACAGAATAGGTCTGGCCAAGATTGATGCCTGTGGGAAGCAGGCTGAAGGTAAATGTATCATCCGTTGAATCTGTCGTCCCATGCCCATCACAATCTTCAATCCTGGGTTGTACGTCTGTCATCTGGCAAGGACAGGCTGCCGGGTTTGAGAAGACATTGGACATCGTGAGTGAACAGGCGGGATTAGCGTCAAAGGCAGCTGTCACATTGTTCTGACTTCCATCCATCGGCAGGGCTGCCAAAACGACCGTCTGCGGACTTTCCGAGATTGGGAATCCAGATCCATTTACGGTTAACAATCCCGTTGCGGGCGGATTGGTGTATTCGATGACCAGCGCCCTGGAATAGGTGCTGTCCGATGGATCACAATCGATGATCCCGCCATCAGTGATGTTGAAAATAGCGCACGGCGGTGCACTCATGAGAGGGATTTCCCATACGCCTCGACCAAACGTGGCAGCGCGCAGAATCTCGGCCTCCTCGTGTATGTCGAGATCCATGATCCTGATATTGGGAAGACCTGAATTGTAAGGGATCCAGTCACTCATGCTCCCATCCCGGTGGAAGACTCCAATGTCAGTCCCTAAATAGAGGTGGCCATTGGTGCCCTCATCAAAAGCGATGCAATTCATGGCCACCTGTGGCAGGGTACCAGAGACATTGGTCCAGGAACCACCGCCGTCCGTTGTTTCAAATATAACCTCCCCTGAGGCGATCCAGGCATGCATCGCATCTGTCGGATCTGTCTCTATCCACCTGATGAATCCCCCGGGATCTGTCAGTGGCGACCATGAAGCGCCGGCATTGTCTGATCGCCAAAGACTGTGATAATCTGTTGTATAAATGACTGCAGGATCAGCAGGTGCAACTTCTATAAAGCGAAGCCTTTCGCCGCCAGAGGTCAAAGGGGCCCCTGCAACGTCGTTGAAGGTCAGGCCACTGTCGGTGGATTTCCAGATCCTGTCATACCCGATGTACAGGTTTCCAGTGTTCACGGGATCCATCGCCATAGGCGTCAGCCACGCCCCGGTCGAACCCGTCATACTGCTGTTGAGCATGAGGGTGTATGTGGCGCCTCCATCGACTGAGCGATAATAATTGCCAAACTGATAGCTCAGGTAAAATTGACCTGAATTTTGCGGGTCGATACCATTATCCATGCCATCACCTCCAAAAGCGCTGTACCAGGTGCCATTGTCGAGCTCATGCGTGCCGTTGTCCTGTGAACCACCAAGCATGAGATTCACATCAGTAGCCGCCGTTGAAATCCTGTAATACTGTGTAATGGGCAGTCCGTTTGTCAGGTCACTGAAGGTCACCCCGCCATCAGACGTTCTGTAAATGCCCCCGTCCGTGGCCACATAAAACTCCCCGTGAAAGAACCCTGCAAAATGATGGTCGACGTGAATACCCGATAGTGGTAACCATGTCGCCCCGCCATCGGTAGATTTCCTTAACCCCACACCCCCGGCATACATCGTATTGACATCTGTAGGCGAAATGGCAAAGGTCCAGTCATACCACTGCTGGCTGCCCATGGTCGGGGGAACGGTGACCGACACTTCTGTAAAGGTCATTCCAGAGTCCAGGGATTTGTAGATGGCATGAAAATCATTGGTATTGTCATTGTCTTCTTTTGCGGCCAGCAGCATGACGAGGGCAGGATTGGCCGGGGAAACGCCGATGGCGCATCTTTTCATGATGCCGGCATTGGGCAGGGAGCCCTGGGTCCATGTCAGACCCCCGTCCGCAGATCTGTGGAATGTGGACACAGGCCCCGTGGAAGAATATGTTGATTGCGAGGCATAAACGATGTCGGGGTTGCCGGGTTTGTACTCCATATGCCGGATACTGATATCATTCAGGACTTCCGTCCAGGTCTGGGCTGTATCTGTAGACCTGTACACCCCATCATTTGTGGCCACGAGGAGGATGTTTGAAGAATCCGGGTTGACCAGGACGCGATGCATGATTGTGAAATTTGAAATGCCGTTGAGTGAAGGTTGCATTGACGTCAGGGACCAGGTCAGGCCGCCGTCTGTGGATTTGAGAAGGCCATACGAATAGGTGTTGCCCATATCGCGGTCACCACTGGCAATGTAGATGATATCGGGGTTGGACTGGTCAAAGGCAATATCTGAAACACCAAGGTTTTGAAAGCCGTCAGAATGCGTCACCCATGTACTCCCGCCATCAACCGATGCCCACAGGCCTCCGGATGGCGTTCCGACAAAGATGTTGGTGCTGTCCGCAGGATGCACAGCAATAACATTGATGCGCCCCTGGCCATTATTGCCTGTCGGCTCGGTGAAGGGCCCGATGGGTATCCAGTTGTTGTTAAGGGTTTTGGTTTGAAAGGTTGCCGTGTATTGGGCAAAGGCGCGCTGGTCTGACATGGCATCGTAGAAACCGAGTGAATCGACACGGGTTTCCATGAGGTGTTCCCATCGCTTGAATTGCTTGTACCCGCTTCCACGCTGAATGGGTTTGCCGTCCCAGTAGTCGTTAAAATCCTGCTGGACTTCAAAAAAGGAGATGCCAGGATCAAACATTTTGTCCTGCCAGGTAGGCGTTGCTTGTTTTTGTCCGCTTAATGGGTGCAGTGTGACCCACAGGAGTACAAAACAAAAACATAGATCATTCAAAGGGTGTCTCATGATATGTTTTGTCTGTACAAAGTCCCGCAGGAACTCATCATTCTCAATACTTACCGGGTGCTGCCGGTAAATACCAGTCTAAATGTATATCGAATTATCCAATGAAATGTCCAGGCATGAAAAAAAGACTTCAAGTGTCGCCTACCGGCATTTGGGGATAGCTGTATGCGCACAAGGGCAAGAGGTGATCCTACAAGATGGATGTAAAGAATTCCTTGAATTTTTCGATGGTCATTGTACCGACTTCGCCTTCACCCTGTTTCCTCACGGCCACACAGTTGGCCTCCATCTCTCTTTCACCGATGATGAGCAGCAGCGGGATCTTCTGCAATTCATTGTCCCTGATCTTTTTGCCGATGGATTCGTTCCTGTCATCCACAAGGCCCCTGATGTCCGCCAGGGCCAATTGGGCCTGCACATCCCTGGCGTAATCATTATACTTTTCGGAAACTGGGATCAGCACATATTGATCAGGCGTGAGCCAAAGCGGGAACTTCCCGGCTGTATGTTCGATCAGGATGCTCATAAATCTTTCCATGGAGCCAAATGGGGCGCGGTGGATCATCACCGGCCTGTGGGGTTTGTTGTCCGGGCCGATGTACTCGAGATTGAACCTGTCGGGCAGATTATAATCCACCTGGATGGTCCCCAGTTGCCATTGCCTGCCCAGGGCATCCTTGATCATAAAGTCGAGTTTTGGCCCGTAAAAAGCAGCTTCACCCAATTCTGTGATGGTATCGAGATCGACTTCACTTGTTGCTTCAATGATGGCCTTTTCCGCGGCTTCCCAGTTTTCATCGGTACCAATGTATTTATCCGGATCATTGGGATCGCGCAGGGATATTTGTGCGGTAAACTCCTCAAAACCCATTTTTGCGAGGACCTTCGTGGTCAGTTCCAGGACCTTGAGAAACTCGTCCTTCAATTGTTCCTTGGTACAGAATATGTGGGCGTCATCCTGGGTGAATCCTCTGACCCGGGACAAACCGTGCAATTCCCCGCTTTGCTCGTAACGATAAACGGTCCCGAATTCGCCGATGCGGATTGGCAATTCCCTGTAGGATCGCGGGCGGTGGCCAAAGATCTCGCAGTGATGTGGACAGTTCATCGGTTTGAGGAGGAACTCCTCCCCCTCTCTCGGCGTGTGAATCGGCTGAAAACTGTCCTTACCGTATTTTTCGTAGTGGCCTGACGTCATGTAGAGTTCTTTGCCTCCAATATGCGGGGTGACAACCATCTGGTATCCCTGTTCTTCCTGCTGCTGACGCAGGTAATTCTGTAGTCTTTCCCTGACCTGTGTGCCTTTGGGCAACCAGATAGGCAAACCGGAACCCACCTTGTCTGAAAACATGAACAGCTCGAGCTCCGCCCCCAACTTTCGATGATCGCGCTTTTTGGCTTCTTCCAGCATTTCAAGGTATTCTTTGAGTTCCTTCTGCTTGGGAAAGGTGATGCCATAGACCCTGGTCATCATTTGGCGGTTTTCATCACCCCTCCAGTAGGCGCCGGCCAAACTCATGACCTTTATTGCCTTGATGAAACCGGTATGTGGAATGTGTGGCCCCTTGCAGAGATCCACGAAATTGCCTTGTTGGTAAAATGTTATGGACCCATCTTCAAGGTCCTGGAGAAGTTCAATTTTATATTCATCACCTTTGTCCTTGAAGTAGGCTATGGCATCAGCCTTGGAGACTTCCCTTCGCTCATAGGTATTCTTTTCCTGGGCTAAAGCACGCATTTTTTCTTCTATCCTCGAAAAATCTTCAGGTGTTAACACCGTATCGCCGGTGTCTACATCGTAGTAAAAGCCATTTTCAATAGGTGGGCCAATGCCGAATTTGACATCGGGGTAGAGGGCTTCAAGGGCTTCGGCAAGGAGGTGGGCGGATGAGTGCCAGAAGGCCATCTTCCCGTCCTTGTCCTTCCAGGTGTGGAGGACGAGGTGGGCGTCTTCTGTGATGGGTCTGCCGGCATCCACAACTTCACCATTCACTGTTGCAGACAGAACATTCCTGGCCAAACCTTCACTGATCGATTGGGCGACCTCCATGGAGGTTACGCCTTTTTCGAATTGTTTTATATGGCCATCAGGAAATGTAATATTGATCATCTCTAATTTTTGGCTTGCAAGATATCAAAAATTTAAGGTTGGAAATTGATATTGCTGGCAAGCAGAGTTAATTTAGAGCTTATGAAAATTTTGCCGTTCAAAGCTGTTTTGCCAAGGGTCAACCTGATCACCTCCGCCGAGACTTTTTTCGCGGATATCAAGTACAAATACAAAGAATATCATTACAGCGGCTTTTTTGACAAGCTCGACACACCTTCGTTCTATATCCTGGAAATTCTGCGACAGGATCGGGCATACACAGGAGTGGTCTGTGCTACGGATATTGGGGAATTGCGGGCAGGGAACATCCGGAAGCACGAGGAAACCCTCCCGTCCAAGGAACAGGAGGTCATCCACCTGTTGCTGGAACGCCGTGCCATGGTGAAACCTGTGCTCCTGGCCTATCCCGACCATAATGAAATGGGGGGCCTCATCCAGCGGGTCAAAGAATCCTCAAAGCCTTCCACCGTGGTCATCTTTGCCGATGAAGATGAAAAACATACCGTCTGGCCCGTCCTCAATGCAGATGCGATCCACCGGATGAAAGATATACTGGGACAGGTGGACAGATCATATATCGCCGATGGCCACCACAGGTGCAGCACCGTTGCCGTTTTGAACAACAGCAAGTACACCGGTGTGGCAGGCGAAGACTTCAGCCGTGTGTTGACAGCATATTTCCCTTACTCAGAACTGGAGATCTCTGATTACAACAGGGCATGTGAACTGCCGGATGGCATGAAAATGTCTGAGCTCATTGCCCACTTGTCGCAATTCTGCAAGATACGTGCTTTGTCTGCTCCGCGAAAACCACTTCGCAAATACGAATGGACCCTTTATGGTGACAAGGTATGGTTCCGAATGCGATGGAAGAAGAAATATATCCAA
>JBFKJL010000014.1:0-18746 GCA_041631795.1 Saprospiraceae bacterium
ACAAAAAGGTTTAGGGCAAGCGGATTGACTTCGCCGATCCGGTGGTGTATGACCCATCAACACATTTATCACATCCGCTTCGGGTGGTTGTTATTTTTTGTTTTTTAAGACCTCATAAAAACAAGTTTTTAGCAGCCTATAAAGCAAAAAACCTCATCACAAAAGTGATGAGGAGATAAATTTGTTGAGGTCGGTAGCGGATTCGAACCGCTGTACAAGGTTTTGCAGACCTGTGCCTAACCACTCGGCCAACCGACCTTATTCAGGCTTGCAAATATATAACAAAACAAAAGTTGTTCCTAATTCATGGGGAATTTACAAAGAGGTTTTTAATATCCGCTGGTCGGGATTAATAAGTAGAAACTAAATAACTTCCTGACGAGCGCAGAGCGATGTCAGGATACGGACAAGACAACGTCTTCGTCAATAAAAATCAAGAAACTACTTCAGCTTCTCCCTGAAAAACTGAATCGTCCTTTCCCACGCCAGTTTCGCCGCCTCCTCATCATACCGCGGTGTAGTATCGTTGTGGAAGCCGTGGCTCGTGCCGGCATATGAGTATGCCACATATTCTTTGTCTAGCGCTTTGAGGGCGGTTTCGTAGTCGGGCCAACCGTCATTGACGCGCTTGTCGTTTTCGGCAAACTGGAGCAACAGTGGGGCATTGATCCTGGGCACATCAGCGACATCTGCCTGGCCGCCGTAGAAAGGCACAGCAGCGGCGAGGTCCGCACAACGGACGGCCATCATATTCGATATCCAGCCCCCAAAGCAAAAACCGACGACACCCACCTTCCCTGTGCATTCAGGGTGCGCCTTCAGGTACTCGAATGCCGCGATAAAATCTTCAAGCATCTCGTTGCGGTCACGTTCCCTCTGAAGTGCACGGCCATCGTCATCATTGCCGGGATAACCACCCAGAGGTGTGAGGGCATCAGGCGCCAGGGTAATAAAACCGGCTAATGCTGCACGCCTTCCCACATCGGCAATGTGAGGATTCAGCCCCCGGTTCTCATGAACAACGACGATGCCTGGCAATTTATCTTTAGCATCTTTCGGCCGGGACAATTGTCCTTTTATCACGCCACCCCCATTTTCAGAATTGTATTCGATCGTTTCTGTTTTCAGGCGCTCGTCCTGTTCAGGCACGATGATCTTGCCCTTGTAATCGGGCATCAGGTAATTGAGCAAAGCTGGGACCGTCAGGCCACCCACAGCATACGTGGACAAACGGTCCATAAACACGCGCCGGTCTATCCTGGAATGGGCGTAATCATTATAAAGATCAAAGAGTTCTTTTTTAAATTTTTCCTTTTTAAGAGGCGACATAATGCTTGATTTTTTCCTGAAGATATCTGAATTACCGGAAAGGCTCAAAAAGGATTGTCGATTATTGATTTTACCGAGATAAAAATGTGCCAGGTTTATCTAATCACCATGATCTTCGTGACGTAGGTGTTTGGGTTGCTGAAATTGTCCGTGGTCGAACTGAACACGAGGTACACACCACTTGTGACCTTCCGGCCTGAAGGATCGGTCCCATACCAGATCGCTTGTCCACCCAGCGATGTTGTCTCGTAAACGAGGGTGCCATTCAGGTCGGTGATCTTGACATTGGCGTCACGGGCAAGGCCTTTAATGGCTATCGGGCCATCATATTCAGGGCGGACGGGATTGGGAAAGGCATAAACCGATGGTCCGTGGACGCGCCGGCCTCCTGTTGTTTCCGTCCGGTAGGACAAAATACCCTTTGATGTGGCGATGATCATTTCACCTGTTTCGTCATTGTAAGCCAGGTCCCGAATATTGTTGTCAAACAAGGGGCTGTTGTCTGTGCTGAACCGTGCCACCTGGTCTTCACCATTGGGCGATTGGACAAAGATGCCGTTGCGCGTCCCAAACCACTTTCGGTTGGCTCCATCCACTGCGATAGCGCGGACATCCTCAGATTCCAGGAGGTAACCGAAAATACTGTCCTGGAGGACAGGGCGCCTGTTGCCCACACAGATGTCTTCAAAAGCACTGATCCCGCACTCAAAGACCACAGCCCCTTCGCCGGTCCCCACCCAGACGCCTCCGTCGAGATCTACGGCAACGCAATTGACAAAATTCGAGGGGATCTCGGAATTGTTGAGGTTGAAAAAACGCTCGCGGTCATCGGTCGGGTCCTCCGGGCTTTCGCCGCTATCATACACGTAGAGACCCCCGGAATTACCACCGATGACGATCCATTTATAACCCAGGGGATCTATAGTGATTTGCGACAGCCTGTTGTCCGCCAGGATTGGAAAACTGTGCCATGTGTCATTGGCCGTTTTGACAGACAAAGGGCGCTCGCTCCCAAAATTTGAAATCCACAGATTATCGTCATCATCAAAGGCCAGGCCGGAAATCCGCGTCCGCTGCTCATCACCCAGGGCCCCCTGGAGAGAGGAATTGTCCTTGTCAAACAACTGGAAGCTTTCATCCGAGGTATTGTAGGCCATCAACCCGCCCCAGTATGACCCGACGTAAAGCCAGTCACTTTTAGGATCCGGGAGGACCTGGTACAACATCAGCAGGTCATTGGCCTTGATATCTTCATTGTTAGATTCATTGATGTTCGTCCAGGTTCCACCTTCCAATATATAAAACCCATTCCTTCCGAAGAGATACCCGAAGGCGTCTGATACACCGCCTGATGCCACATAGACAATATTATCTTCAATGGCAATATCCGAAGCTTCCTCATTGCGCGGTCCATTGAAATTCAGGCGTTGGCAACCACTTCCTATACTTTCGAAATACCTGAATTCGTCCCACTCATCAGCAATCCAAAGCCGTCCTGCTTCATCAACGATGGCGTCCCTGAGCCTGTTGACACAGGCGTTTTCTTCGTGGATCATAATGTCCTGGGCATCGAAGAACAGGATCTTGCTCCTGGATCCGGGATCCCTGAGACCAAGCATCCAACCTTCAGGAGTGGAATTAATAAACTGAATATGATAATCCGGGTAAAGATTCTGCAGAACCTCCTCGAACTGAAGATCATCTGCACCCCGGTAAATAATATTATCAGCTGCAATGTAGATATCTCCATCCAAAGCGAGGAGACTTTGCGATTCATATGTTTCCGGAAGGCCAAAACGATCATCGATAGCCATCCATGCGTTGAAGTCTGAGGGATTTATCGCAGTCTCAAGATCAATGTAATAAGAGCTTTCTTCTGTGGCAATGATGAGACGGGAGCCTGAAGATGCGATAGTGTGGACCCGGGTATTGGTAAAGGTCGTAAACCCAAACTCACGCCGCAGAAGATTATATTGTACGATGCCGAATCCGGTTGCCAGGTAAACAAAACGTTCATCGGCCACAAACATGTCATAAATCGTCTTGTCGCCGAGGATATTCCTGTTGTCACGAATGTCCAGAACAGGGAACACGTCCATACCCCGCACGATATCGATCAGTCCGGAGGTGTAGGCGATAATGAGTTGATCATTGAACAGGTCAAACTCAATGTCCTGGATCCCGGATTCGGAAAGACCGTCAACGGTTGAAATAAATTCTGTGGAGAAGTCTTCTTTATCGATTGTGACAAGAGAAAAGTTGGTCCCGTAAATGATCATTTTTTGGTTTTGGGTGACCACTTGTCCCTGGTTATACGGTAGATAGGATTTCCAGGTCCCGATGGCAATGTCGCTCTGGCAAAACAAATTAAGACTTGTTGCCATCAACAAAACGAAAGTGTACTCTTTTATGCCCATCTTTTCAAAACTCAATATAATGAACGCTTTATCTGTAAAGTTTATTTACACGGCTTTGTACAAATTCTTAACCTTGAGATATTCCTCAGCGGTTTGTGGAACCAGGTATCTGACAGAGTTCCCTGACCTTATCAATTCGCGAATATATGTGGATGAGATGCTGATCATGGGCGCATCAAAGACTTTTATATTTTTCATTTTCCTGTAAGGTCCGATATTGTAGTAGGGCCGCCGGTAGATGTAAATATTATATGCGTCCAGGAGTGTTTTATGATCTTTCCATTTGTGGAAATGTCCAATGTTGTCACTGCCCATAATTATGACAAACTTGTTTTCCGGGTATTCCCTTTCGAGATGACGCATGGTATTGATCGTGTAAGAAGGTTTTGGCAAGGAAAATTCAAGATCTGATGCGATCAGCTTTCGGTTATTTACAAGGGCGGACCGGACCATTGTCAACCTGTCTTTTTCAGGCGCCAGATCAAAAGCATTCTTTAAAGGATTGTGCGGACTGACAACATACCACACGCGGTCGAGATCTGTTTTGTCCACCATATATTCTCCCACGAGAAGATGGCCAATGTGAATGGGATTAAAAGATCCGAAGAACAGACCGATTTTCATTGTCCCGGTCTTAGTGGTTCATCATGACAGGCATGACGAGCATCATCAACTTTTGATTTTCTTCATTTTCTGAGGGCAGCAGTATGCCGGCTTTATTTGGCGCCGATAATTCAAAGAGAACCTCAGACGTCTCTATCACCGAAAGCATTTCAATGAGGAATTTCGCATTAAACCCAATGGACATGGGATCCCCGGTGAAAGAACAGGAAATTTTTTCATTCGCTTCATTTGAAAAATCGAGATCCTGCGCAGACATGGACAGAGATCCTTCAGAAATATTCAGAACCACCTGGTTTGTGGTTTTGTTGGCATATATCGATATCCGTTTGAGCGACTGTAAAAAATCAGACCTGTTAAGCGTGAGGATACTTTCGTTGTTTATTGGAATGACGGCATTGTAATCGGGATATTTGGCATCGATGAGACGGCTGATCACAAAGGTGTTTCCGACCTTGAAAAATGCATTCTTCGCATTGAATGAAATCTGTGCTTCTTCGGCATCGCTGTTTTGGAGGGCAGACCTGAGAATGGTGAGCCCTTTTTTGGGTATAATGATTGACTCGGTCAGATCACTGGAAATACCGCCTACCGTAAATTTGACCAATTTATGGGCATCCGTAGAAACGAAAATGACCTTGTTGAAGTCCAGCTGAAGGAGAACGCCCGTCATAGCCAGCCTCAATTCATCATTGCTGGTTGCAAATATCGTATTGCTTATTGCGTGTTGCAGCGTTTCGTTCTCAAGGGCAATGGTATGGACATTATCTTCCAGGGGTGTTTCGGGAAAGTCATCGGCATTGTCTCCGGACAATTTGTATTCACCATATGCGGAAGTCAACCTGATTCCATTGTTTTCCGGATCGACATGGAAACCGACAGGCTGATCTGGCAATGCTTTCAGGGTATCAAGGAGGATTTTTCCAGGGACAGCAACGCGACCACCTTCCTCAGCACGCACCTCAATGGAATTGATGATAGTCACCTCCAGGTTTGTAGCGCTGACTGTCAGGGTATTTCCGGACAATTCAAACAAGAAATCCTCAAGGAGGGGAATGACGGGATTCGAACTGATAGCGCCTGATGCTATTTGCAATTTTTTCAGTAATTCGCTGGAAGAAACTTCAAATTTCATACGATAATTTCCATTAGAGCACAAATTTAACGCATATCTATCGATTTCCTAATTAATTCCGCTCTTGTCATTAAAGTATTCGATCATTTATTTTCTTTGTTCCGATGATAAACAGGATTAAGGGACCGGTCATTCACGATAATTACAATCTGCGGCTTCCCACTATAGACGAGACTGTCCTTTCCAATGGATTGAAAGTCTTCGAGATCAACACAGGCAGCCAGGATATTATCAAGATTGAAATTGTTTTTGACGCAGGCCGGATCTTTGAAAAAAAACGTGGATCTGCAAGGGTTACGGTAGACACCCTGGTCGAAGGGTCCTCTTCCAGGAACTCAGACGACCTTGCGGAATTGTATGATTTTTATGGGGCCGTCGTCAGGCGTTCCTGTGACCTCAACAGGACTGCCGTAAGCCTTCTGTGCCAAAACAAACATCTGGACAATGTTTTTGGGGCCTGGATGGAGATGGTCTTTGAACCTCGTTTTGACGAAAAGGAAATCGAGAAATATTGCAAGCGGACCAGTGAACGCCTTAAAATAGAATTGGCAAAAAACGATATCACGTCGTACCGTATTCTGACGGCGAAGATCTTTGGGACAAACCATCCTTATGGATACAACACCCTGCCCAGTGACATCCTGGCTGTCCGGCCTGAGGACCTCAGGGCTTTTCATATGGAGAATTACCTAACAAACCAGGCCTTTGTCGTGATTTCAGGGCGATATACTGAATCTATCCGAAATTTGGTTTTAAATGGGTTGAACACTTATGACAAGAAAAAAAACAGAAACACAATCAATTTTCCCCCTTCCGATGCGACTCTGGGTTTGTTCAGGGAGGAGGGATTCAATACAAAGCAAGTGTCCCTCAAAATGGGGTGCGAGATGTTTTCCCGGAAGCATACTGATTTTGCCGGCATCACATTTCTGAACATTCTTCTGGGCGGGTATTTCGGCTCAAGGCTCATGAAAAATATTCGTGAAGACAAGGGGTTTACTTATGGGATTTACTCAGCCATCGATGCCATGAGATATAGTGGATATTTCTACATCAGTGCTGATGTCTCTCCTGGAAATGTCAACCACACGATGCGGGAAATCGAGAGGGAATTCGATAAACTTTGCCACACCCTGGTAAATCCCGATGAGTTCAGGATGGTGCGGAACTATATCCTCGGACAGATGCTTCATATCGTAGATGGTCCTTTTGCTCTTGGCAATCTTGTCAAGAACCTTCTCAGTAAAGGCGTCAATATCAGTCGGTTTTTAAGGGATGTCGGGGTGATAAAAAACCTGCAAGCGAAAGATGTGATGCAGTTAGCCCAAAAATATCTGCACAAGGAAGTTATGACAACCGTCCTCATAGGCTGATTTTTTAATGAATATTAATTAATTTCGCATTTCTTTGTAAGAGGTTTTTTGGCCACAAGGCAAAACACATCTTTATGGGAACCTTTTAATCCGGAACATACCTTTATTAATTTATTTACAATCTTATAATTGACTTTTGGAATAAATGGGTCTTTTCAATTTTTTTAAGCAAGAACTCGCCGTAGATCTTGGAACGGCAAATACACTGATCATCAAGGACGGAGAGGTCGTTATTGATGAGCCGTCCATCGTGGCGATCAACAGGCAGACGAATGAAGTGCTCGCTGTGGGGAAGAAAGCCATGTTGATGCATGAAAAGACGCATAATAATATTTTAACAATCAGACCATTAAAAGATGGAGTGATCGCGGATTTTCAGGCTGCGGAAAGCCTGATCCAGGGGCTGATCAACCTTATTGAAGACAAGAGGCAGTTCTTCACGCATTTAAAAATGGTCATTTGCATTCCTTCGGGAATCACAGAAGTGGAAAAACGCGCAGTTTTTGATTCTGCTGACCATGTTGATTCAAAGGAAACGTATCTCATCCACGAACCAATGGCTGCGGCATTGGGCATCGGCATTGACGTAGAAGCCCCTGAAGGGAACATGATCATTGATATCGGTGGTGGAACAACAGAAATTGCAGTGATCGCCTTGTCCGGTATCGTAACAGACCAGTCCATTCGTACGGCGGGGGATGAATTTACCCTGGACATTATTGACTACATGAAACGCAAGCACAACCTGCTCATTGGCGAAAGGACCGCAGAGGAAATTAAGATCAGGGTGGGCTCAGCCCTTGAAAACCTTTTGGATCCACCTCAACCTATAGGTGTCAACGGACGGGATCTTTTAACGGGCATTCCCAAGCAAGTCATGACGGACCACACTGAAGTTGCCGAAGCCCTTGATAAGTCGATCACAAAAATAGAAGAGGCTGTTTTAAAGGCCCTCGAAGATACTCCCCCGGAATTGGCTTCCGATATCTATAAAAAGGGCATTTATCTCACGGGTGGCGGGGCATTGCTCAGGGGTCTTGACGAACGGCTTGCCCGAAAAACGAAACTTAATGTGCATGTGGCGGATGATCCGCTCAAGGCAGTGGTCCGCGGTACTGGGATGGCCCTGGCACAAACGCATAAGTTTACGTTTTTAATGGATCGGCAGAGTTTATAAACAGCATAGTCCATGCGAAACCTCATATATTTATTCACCCGTTTTGGGGCAACAATCCTGTTTGTTGTTCTGGAAATCATATCATTTTACCTCATTGTCAATTACAATAACAGCCAGAGAGAAATCTGGATACATTCAGCCAATATTTTCACGGGAGCCGTCAACAAAAAGTCACAGGATTTTAATGACTACCTCAGGTTAAAGAAGAAGAACGACAGCCTGATGATTGAAAATGCAAGGTTGTTGGAAAAGGTGATCAATTACAGGATTGTGTCCAGGGCTGATCTTTTTCAAAACCTGGAAGAAACAGACAGCTTGTCGCGATACGCGCTTATCCCTGCGCGTGTGTGCAATCAAACAATACATTTGCGCAACAATTATCTGACACTTTGCAGCGGAAGTGCTTCAGGACTGCGAGCAGGAATGGGTGTGATAACAGAAAACGGGATCGTGGGCATCGTTGCCCAGTGTTCCAGGCACTATGCCAAGGTCATCATGATCCTGCACAGCCAGTCCAGGATCAGTGTGGCTTTGAAATCGAGTGGTTTTCACGGCAACCTGCTGTGGAAAGGAGGATCTCATGCCAGGCTAAATTTGGAAGCCATCCCCAAGCACGCTGAAATCTCGATCGGCGACACCATTGTTACAAGCGGTTATTCGATCTCCTTTCCATCCGAGTTGCCTGTCGGAGTGGTTCGTGATTTTAGGATACCCTCGGGGAGCAACAGTTATAACATCGAAGTCCAGATTTTTAATGATCTTCAAAACATTGAATTTGTATATGTTGTCGACTTTCTGGACAGAAACGAGAAGGAACGAATGGATCTCAATGAATAATGAACAGGTTTGCTACAAGAAATATAGTCCGATTTCTAGTGTATGCTTTTGTCCAGGTTGTCCTGTTCAAAAGGATAAGCATTGGGTTTGAGGAAACCTACTACATACATTTTTACATTTATCCCATCATCATTCTTCTTTTACCGTTCAAAACACCGAGGTCACTGGTCATATTTCTCGGTTTTGTGTTAGGCCTATTAATAGATGTGTTTTATGATTCACCGGGCGTGCATGCGGCGACATGCGTATTGACCGCTTATTTGCGAGACTATATCCTGCTTCTTCTCAAGCCCACTGAAGGGTATAAGGCCGAGGGTGTCCCGGTCATAGAACAGATGGGCATCGTTTGGTGCGCCAGCTATTTTGCCATAGCGATGATCGCTCACCTTTTGGTCTATTACAGCATTGAAGCTTTTTCATTTGTCTACCTTGACGAGATCATACTGAAAACCTTGTTGAGTTTTCTCGCATCCTTTTTTATTGTTATCATTACACAGCTGCTGGTGAATCCCAAATATTAAGAATGCTGAAGAATCTTAAAAACAGACACGCCCCGATAGTCTGGACCCTGATCCTGGCGACGGGCCTCCTCATTTACAAAACAGCAGAAATTCAGCTCTTCGATGCGACATACAAAACACTGGCTCAAAAGACTATTTTAGATAAAAAGGTTGTCTACCCTTCGAGAGGATTGATCTATGACCGCTACAAGCAACTCATGACCGTAAACAAGCCCATTTACGAGATCAGGGTTGTTTTCAGGAATATTGATCCCGACATGGACACTGCATTATTCTGTCAACTGCTGAATATCACCAAAGATGAATTTGAATTTCATCTGGATAAGAATTGGAGCAGCCCGCGTTTTCACAAGGCCATTCCATTCACATTTTTATCCAGGGTCAAGCCTGAGGTATTTTCACGATTCCAGGAACACATGTACAGGTTTCCCGGTTTCTTTCCCATAACCAGGAATATCAGGGCCTACCCGCACCAAAGTGCTTCCCACATCCTGGGGTACCTGGGGGAGGTGAATAATGAAGATATACAGGCAGCGGCATCTTATTATAAAAAAGGAGATTACATCGGCCGGTCAGGCCTTGAAAAGCAATATGAACATATCTTGCGGGGTGATAAAGGCATTGAATATGTTGTCCGGGATAATCTTGGAAGAGAGATTTCGTCTTTTAACAACAGGCAACTTGACTCTACTGCAGTCGCCGGAATAGACCTGTACACGACTATGGATCTTGGCCTCCAGGCCTATGCTGAGTCACTGATGGACAAGAAGCGCGGGAGTATTGTCGCCATTCAACCGGCAACGGGTGAGATCTTGGCTGCCCTGTCCGCACCAAACTACGATCCCAATATGCTGAATCTCGATGAAGACAGGGGTCCCTCATTTAAAGTGTTATTAAATGATACGGTCAACAAACCTTTTCTCGACAGGACAGTTGCCGCTAAATATCCGCCGGGCTCTATATTTAAACCGATATTGTCCCTTATAGCATTACAGGAAGGGGTTTTTGAGGCCAATAGAACGATTTATTGCAATGGATACTATCAGTACAAAAGCTTTAAATACGGATGTCATGATCACGAGCCGACGTACAATCTTCCGCTTGCCATCAAGAATTCGTGCAACAGTTATTTCTTTCAAATGATTCGGGAGATGCTGGAAATTGAAGACTACACAAAGCCCGAAATCGGATTAAATATTCTCAATGGGCATCTTCGAGATTTTAGTTTGGGTAGAAAACTTGGCATCGACCATACCAATGAGCATACGGGCTTTATTCCCACACCGGCTTTTTATGACAATTTGTATAGAGACGCGGGTGCTGAATGGAGGTCTACCTATGTGATGTCCATCGGCATAGGACAGGGAGAGCTGGAATTAACGACCCTTCAAATGGCCAATCTGGCCGCCATTATTGCCAACCGTGGGTTTTATTTTACACCGCATTTGGTGAAAAGCTTCAGCAACAGGACGGTACAACAGGATCCCGTGTATAATATCAGGAACGAGGTCAGGATAGACAAGGCGCATTTTGAGCCTGTCGTTGAGGGCATGCGACAAGCCGTCAGGCGGGGCACGGCCTACCTTGCAGAAGCGGGCCAATTGGAGATCTGTGGAAAAACGGGAACATCCCAAAATCCTTTTGGTGAAGACCATTCGGTGTTCTTTGCATTTGCACCTCGGGAAAACCCGGAAATTGCCATCGCTGTTTACGTTGAAAATGCCGGTTTCGGTGGAAATATTGCGGCACCTATTGGCAGCCTGATCATAGAGAAATACATCAATAAAAAAGTCCAAAGAAAACAGCTGGAAGCAAAAATGAAAAGCACTCAGCTCATAAAAACACCCCAGACATGATCATATCGAGCATTGTAGCTGTAGGACGGAACAATGAGATCGGCGTAGATGATGATCTGCCGTGGCATCTTCCTGCTGACCTGAAGTACTTTAAAAATACGACGTCGGGCCATCATGTCCTTATGGGCCGAAAGAGCTTTGATTCTGTAGGTCGCCCGCTGCCGGGCCGCACGAATATCATTGTGACACAGAATCAGGCATTTTATCACTCTGGTGTCCATGTTGTGCATGCCATTTCTGATGGCATTAAACTGGCTCGCGACGCGGGTGAAGAAGAACTCTTCATCCTGGGCGGAGGAACAATTTATGAGCAAACCCAACACATCTGGAATAAACTCTACATAACGGAAATCGATATTGAAGTCCCTGCAGCAAATGCCTTTTTTCCGAAAATTGATTTTTCAAAATGGAAACTTTCAAGTGAGAAATGTTTCCCATCTGATGATGAAAACCATTATGAGTATTGTTTCAAGGTTTTCACAAGATAAAAGATGACACACATATTGCGAGAGGAGGTTCTCCATTTCATATGGAGAAGCCATCGTTTTGACACCCAAAATCTTACGACCCTGCACGGCAGTCCTTTGCATATTGAAAATTTCGGCCATTACAATACAAATGCAGGTCCTGATTTTACAGATGGCATTGTGACCATTGGTGATACAAAATGGATCGGCCATATCGAAATTCATGTAAAAGCTTCAGATTGGAACCGGCACGGTCATTCATCCGACCCCGCCTACAGAAATGTCATTCTCCATGTCGTACACGATGCCGATATTGACATATACGCGGAAAATGGAATAGCCATCCCGACACTGGAACTCAGGAACAGGATAGATCCTGGAATCCTGCGCAACTATGAACGGCTTAAAAAAAACCTATCCGGGATTCCTTGCGAAAAATCAATTCACAATGTGCCTGGTGTTGTCATCCGAACTGCCATTGAGCGAAGCACAGTGGATAGGCTGGAAACCAAATGCCGGAAAATTGCCATCTTGCTCCACGCTCTTCAAAATAACTGGGAAGAAGCCTTGCATACCTGCCTTTTGAAATACCTGGGACTAAAAATTAATGGAGAGGCATTCGAACACCTTGCCAGGCTATTGCCGTTCAAAATTCTAAAAAAACACACGGGCAATCAAAGCCAGATGGAAGCACTTCTCCTGGGACAATCCGGCATGCTTGGTCAAAGGAATGACACTTACACACATAAGTTGGACCGAGAGTACCAGTATCTCAAAACGAAATACAAGTTGTCTCCCATGACAGGTGTGGAATGGAAATTCCTCCGCCTCAGGCCGTCCAATTTCCCAACGGTAAGGATGGCACAGGTGGCGGCATTGTATCATCAGCATCCACGATTGTTTCACAAAATCATTCATTATGACAGCCACCAAGAGCTTTTTTCACTATTTCGAGTGACAGCATCAGAGTATTGGGACACCCATTACATCCCTGGTAGGATTTCCCGTTTCAGGCCTAAGAAAATAGGAATAACCGCGGTAAGGAACCTTCTGATCAATGTCGTGGTTCCGGTGCTTTTCCATTATGGAAATTCTCGGGGGGACAGCCTGATTCGTGAAAAAGCACTTGCCTTACTGTCAGAGATTCGGCCTGAAAAAAATGTTATCACAGATCGATGGCGGAGAGCAGGCATCCGGATAAATTCAGCATTTGACAGCCAGGGATTGATCCAGCTCAAAACGATATCATGTGATAAGTTCAAATGCCTGCAATGTCCTGTAGGGTCCCATATATTGACACGGTAACATCTTAAAGGAAAGTTTTATTTCTTTGTACATCATGTTCGATAATATCCTCGCAAAAATCCTGCTGGCCCCATTTTCTGTTTTATATGGGGCAGTGTTAAGCTTGAGGAACATACTCTATGAAACGGAGATCCTTAAAAGTACGCGATTTAATATTCCTGTGATAAGCGTGGGCAATCTATCACTCGGGGGTACTGGAAAAACACCGCATATAGAATATCTCATCCGCCTCCTTAAGGATTATATTGTTGTCGGCACCCTCAGCAGGGGTTACAAGCGTAAAACAAAAGGCTTCAGGTGGGTGGAAGTGCGGGACAATGCTCTTCAGACCGGCGATGAGCCGCTTCAATTCAAAAGAAAGTTTTCTCACATACCCGTTGCTGTATCTGAAAGCAGGGACATCGGAATACCCCTGATGATTCAGAAATATCCGGAGATCCAGACGGTATTGCTGGATGATGCCTTTCAGCACAGGTCGGTGACACCAGGCTTGAACATCCTGCTCACGGAATACAGCAACCTGTTTGTGAATGACTATATTATGCCTGTTGGCCGATTGAGAGAACCTAAAACCGCCTATAAACGAGCAGACATTATCATAGTGTCAAAATGTCCGCCGGATCTTGGTGAAGAGGGAATAGATAGAATTACAAAGGCCTTAAAGCCAATGCCATACCAAAAACTGTTTTTCAGCACGTATAAATACCTGGCCCCGTATTTTATCTTTGACCACAGTATAACGGTTGGCCTTAAAAGGCCATTAAAAGTTATCCTTATTTCTGCCATCGCCAACACGGACTACCTTCTGGATTATCTCTGGGATCATGTCGAAGTGGAAAATATCATAAAATATGAAGACCATCACTTTTTCACGGAGTTTGAGATGAACCAGATCAAGAAGATGTATGATCACCTGAAAGATGAAGGGATTGTCTTTCTGACAACAGAAAAAGACAGTGTTCGACTTGAATTACACCGCGCTTTTCTGATGCGGCACAGGATTCCCATCTTTGTCCTACCGATAGAAGTTGAGTTTTTATTCAATAAAGGTCCTGTTTTTGATATGGTCATTAAGGAATTTCTCATCAACTTTAAAGTATGAAAGTCCTGCAAGGCTGTTGCACCGTCGTGTTGACCCTGCTCTGGGCATTGTACGCTCATTGCCAGACGTCTCATTATACAGCCTTTCATAAGGCGCATGAAATTATGGACAGGCTGGACATTGTGACGGGAGGATACCCCAATTTCCATACAAGCCTCAAATATTTTCAACGGGGTGAGGTCTATGAACATATTAGTTCAACACCTTTGTCCGACTTGTCTTTGGTGGACCAAAACGACAGGGCTTTTATCGTGGACGACAATTCGTTTTGTTCGAAAACCGGAACAAAAGAAGGACAGGATTCATTGATGAGAAGACCTTTTTGGTCGGCATTCTTTAAAACCCCGGGACATTTCCTGGAAGTCAATACAAAGGATTTCCAGCTGGTCCTTAATCCCATACTGAATCTCAGGATTGGTGAGGAAATGGATCGTGATGGCATCCTGTATCAAAACACCCGGGGTATTGAATTATATGGCACACTGGATGAAAAATTATATTTCTACACAAACTTTCTTGAAACACAGGCGGCCTTCAACAGTTTCATCGATAAACGCATCCAGACGTTCAAGAGCATCCCAGGTCAGGCATTTTATAAAAATTACAAGGGTGCGATCAGCTCGACCTTTGATGGTTATGATTTTGCAGCAGCGCAGGCCTACCTCGGACTACAGGCAACCAGGCATTTTAGCCTGGAACTTGGACATGGCAGGCACTTTCTGGGCAACGGTTACAGGTCATTGTTGCTGAGTGATTATGCCACACATTATTTTTATCTGAAATTCAACATCAAGGTCTGGAAGTTGCATTACCAGACAATTTATGGCGAACTCGCCCCGCTGTCCGCCCAATACAACCCGGGAGATCGACTGTTGCCGAAAAAGTATGCCGCCATGCATTACCTGGGGTTCAAACCCAGAGACAATATCGAATTGGGCATTTTCGAAGCTGTCGTATTTTCAAGAGAAAACCAGTTTGAATTACAGTATTTAAACCCTGTTATCCTGTACAGGACAGTTGAATTCCTGCTTGATAGCCCAGACAATGTCATCATAGGCCTGAATGGAAAGATCAACGTGGCTCGCAAGTGGCGCCTGTATGCGCAAGCTGTTGTCGATGAGTTCAAATTCGGGGAAATCACTGCCGGAGATGGATGGTGGGGCAATAAATACGGAGTTCAAATAGGTTTAAAAATGATCGATGTTGGGGGCATTGACAATCTCGATGCGTTTGTGGAATACAACATGGTCAGGCCATTTACGTTTTCGCATACGGCATCACTCGACAGTTTTGATGAAATTTCAGTTGCCAATTACGGGCATTACCTTCAGCCTTTGGCCCATCCCCTGGGATCGAATTTTTCGGAGTGGATTCTCGCGGTCAACTATCGCCCCGCGTCCAGGATATATTTCGGCGCCAGGTTTTTTTACGCGCAGAAAGGTGAAAACAGCGGTAATATCAATTTCGGCGGAAACATCTTTACGCCCAATACGACGCGAGTCGATGATTACGGTCATGCATTGCACCAGGGCATTTCGAATACGATCACGACATGGAAGCTTGAAGGCAGTTTTGAGATCTTCCACAATATGTTTATTGATGCTCAAATCATTTTGAGAAACCAGGATTCAGATGATGTGTCTGCCAATCTGCGGACCAACTCCTTTATGACCGGTTTTCGATTCAATATTGGAAATTATAAAATAGATTATTGACCTATGGCCATGACAGAAAAATTACTCAGGGAAATCGCTGAAACAAGAATATTGGTCCTGGATGGAGCCATGGGCACGATGATTCAGTGTCATGGTCTTGGAGAGTCAGACTTCAGGGGTGACCGATTTGACAATCACCCCTGTGATGTGAAGGGCAACAACGACTTGCTTTCGATAACACAGCCTGAAATCATTAAAGACATTCATTTTCAGTATCTCGCGGCAGGTGCAGACATCATAGAGACCAATACATTCAATGCCAATAGAATTTCACAAGCCGATTACAAACTCGAATCCCTTGCGTATGAAATGAATGTAGCTTCGGCCAGGATTGCCCGTGAAGCTGTGGACAAGTTCGTTGCACAAAATCCCAGGGCTATCCGATTTGTCGCAGGAGCTCTTGGGCCAACGAACAAAACGGCTTCGATCTCACCCAAAATTGAAGATCCCGGGTACAGGGATATTTCATTTGACCAGCTGAAAGATGCATATTATGAGCAGGCCAGGGGTCTCATCGATGGCGGTGCAGACATTTTACTGGTTGAAACTATTTTTGATACGCTGAATGCAAAGGCGGCACTGTTTGCCATAGAGGAATTGTACGAGAGCCTGGGAAAACGATATCCCATTATGGTGTCAGGGACAATTACCGATGCCAGCGGCAGAACACTAAGTGGACAGACTGTGGAGGCGTTTTGGATTTCTGTGTCACATATTGACCTTTTCTCCGTAGGGTTGAATTGTGCACTTGGCGCCAAAGAGTTACGTCCGCACCTTCAGGCGCTGTCCACAATTGCTTCAGATGTGTATATCAGTGCCTATCCCAATGCCGGTTTGCCCAATGATTTAGGAGAGTATGACCAGGACTCCGTGGAGATGAGCGCCTATATTCGAGAATTTGCAGAAAGTGGCTTTGTCAATATTATAGGCGGGTGTTGTGGCACGACGCCGAACCATATTGAGGCCATGTGTAAGGGCGTACAAGGCCTGCCTGGACGAACTTTAAAACCTTCTCAAGGACAAACTTCATTGAGCGGACTTGAACCGCTGATCTTCCGGGAAAACATCAATTTTGTGAATATCGGGGAGCGAACAAATGTCACCGGGTCAAGGAAGTTTGCACGGTTGATTAAAAATGGCCATTACCAGGAAGCCCTTTCTGTCGCAGCGCAGCAAGCTGAAGCAGGGGCACAGATCCTGGACGTCAATATGGATGAAGGGCTACTGGATTCTGAAAAAGTCATGAAAAAATTCCTTCACCTCATGATGTCAGAACCCGCCATTGCAAGGCTACCGATCATGATCGATTCCTCGAAGTTCTCGGTGATCGAGGCGGGACTGAAATGCGTTCAGGGCAAATGTGTGGTTAATTCAATATCCCTGAAAGAGGGTGAAGATGTTTTTGTCCAGCATGCGAGCATTTTAAAGAAATATGGGGCAGCAGTGGTCGTCATGGCTTTTGACGAAGAAGGCCAGGCAGAGACAGCGAGCAGGAAGATTGAGATATGCCGGCGTGCTTACGGGATACTGACAGAAAAGGTAGGCCTGAATCCCCAGGATATCATATTTGATCCCAATATCTTCGCAGTGGCTACGGGTATTGCGGCGCACAATGACTATGCGCTCCACTTTATCGAAGCGACACGGGAGCTTAAAAATGCCTGCCCGGGGACCAAGATCAGTGGCGGTGTCAGCAACATTTCATTTTCATTTCGCGGGAATGATCATGTAAGGGAAGCCATGCATTCCGCTTTTCTCTTTCACGCCATCAGGGCGGGTATGGATATGGGGATAGTCAATGCGGGCATGATTGAAGTATATGAGGAAATAGATGAAACGTTGCGCACCCTCGTGGAAGATGTCCTTTTTAACCGCAGCCCCGGTGCGACAGAGGCATTGATGGATTATGCTAAACGGCACTCCGGGTCAGGTAAGACTTTAGAACGCGACCTGGCATGGCGAGATGAAGCCCCTTCAAAAAGAATAGAGCACGCCCTTGTCAACGGCATTGATACGCACATAGAAAGTGATGTTGAGGAGATCAGGCAGAAATCAGCCAGCAGCCTTTCTGTCATTGAAGGACCCCTGATGGATAGTATGAATGTCGTTGGAGAATTGTTTGGCGCAGGCAAGATGTTCCTGCCGCAGGTGGTGAAAAGTGCCCGGGTGATGAAAAAAGCTGTGGCCTATCTGACACCCTATATCGAGGAGGAAAAGGATTCTGCAAAAGAATCCCATAAAGGCAAAATAGTTATGGCCACAGTCAAGGGAGATGTCCATGACATCGGGAAAAATATCGTAGGGGTCGTTTTGGGATGCAACAACTACCAGATCATAGACCTGGGAGTGATGGTCCCGGCCGAGAAGATCATTCAAACAGCCGTTGACCAGGGTGCAGACATCATTGGTCTGAGTGGCTTGATCACCCCTTCTCTTGATGAAATGATCACTGTCGCCAGGGAAATGGAATACAGGCAAATGTCAATTCCCCTGGTCATTGGAGGTGCCACAACATCCAAGACCCATACAGCCCTGAAAATAGACCCGGAATACTCAGGGACAGTTGTTCATGTCCTTGATGCATCAAAGAGTGTATCAGTCGTGTCCCGTCTCCTGGGGCAGAACCATGGAGTTTACGGGGCATCAGTAAAGAAAGAATATGCTGACCTGAGGAAAAGGCGCAACGCACAAAACACCTCAAAAAACTGCGTAGACCTGAGATATGCAAGGCGGCACAAATTAAAAATCAACTGGGAAGAGTATCAGCCAGTACGACCCGAACAGATGGGTGTGAATGCATTGGAAGACGTTAACATTGAAAAGTTGATACCTTATATTGACTGGACCCCATTTTTCCTGAGCTGGCAATTGAAGGGAAAGCATCCGAAGAT
>JBFKJL010000015.1:0-17839 GCA_041631795.1 Saprospiraceae bacterium
AAATCAATATAACCAATGACGTGGTCTTCGTGAACAACCTGATCACAGAAGAAAAAGAACCCGGGACGCTCTACTACAACAAAATAGATTTTGGATATAAATTTTACCTGGGGATCAAGCCGCGCCCATTCAATATTGCCCTCTCCTATTGCTACGGACAGGGCAATATGCTGTCCACGTCATTTGAGGAATTGTTTTATTCGAGCGATTCTGTACGTGCTGCGACCAACAGGAATCTCTCATTGACGATAGGCTACATATTCTAAACTTAACGCTGGGAAGTCTGCATCACACTGTACATTCTGGCATTAAGTAGCCACTTCTGTACTCTCCTTCGACTTCATCCCAGTCAAAAAATCCTGTTCGGACGCTGAATACACGGTCAAACCGCCTTTATTTTGTCTCAAAGTCCTGGAGAAAAGCGACAGGTCCCCGTCAGTAAGAAACTTCCAGAGCAGTTTTGACCATGATTTATGGTAGTACAAACTGTCATAGTATTCCGGGGCCATCGCCCTGATCTTGGGCAGGTTGTTCCACGGCACGAAAGAGAAATCATGATGCTCGTTGTGATAACCGACATTGAAGGCCAGCTTATTGAGCGGACCGTAGTAGCTGTAGGTTTCCTGAGGCGGTGCCACGAGGTAATGCTCCTGGATCCATCGTGCCCCAAGCGGATGGAGGCCTATACTGAAACCAAAAGATGCAAAGAGGTAAAGCAGTGACATGGGTCCCCAAAATATGAATAAGGCAATATCGAAAAGGACGACAGTCACCAGGTTCACCCATATCCATTTGTTGTTGAACTGTATCTCCTTAAGTCGTGGCGGACGCAATCCCTGGAAAAGAGGAAAGAAAAATAACCACAGAGCTTTACCGATGAAATTCCTCCCGATCAATTTGGCTTCCCACCGACTGGGCAAATCAGCGTCGAGGTCGTAATTGCCCTGGAAAGCGTGATGCTTCAAGTGATATTTTCTGAATCCTACCGAACCGGGAAAGCCATTCGGGAGGTCACAGAATATCCCCCCCCAGCTGTTGGCGGTGCGGTTCTTGAACACGAGGTTGTGTGTGTACTCATGGATGAGAACAAACAGAGCGTGATTGGCAAAAGCTCCGACCAGCCAGGCCACAGCAAGGACGATATACCACGGTTGGTTTCTCAGTAAAAATGCAATGGCAATTTGTAGAGATACAATGCCGATCGTCCAGTAAAATGTATTGAAATTCCTGACCATCAGCTGCTTGATCCCGGGATACTTTTTTATGATGTCCTTTGTTCTCTGAATATGCGGTTCTGCTGATTCGGTATAATTGTAATCTTTGACGAAAGGTCCCATAAGACTGAATTTGAGTGCAAAATTAGGCATTAAATAACGGTAAAGCTTAAAAAAAGATGCAATATTTCCAGTGTTTCATTGTATTCCTCAAAAATCTATGACTATTCCCAGTGTCGGGATGAGCTGGCCCTGGTCAATATCCATTATTTCCTTCAATTCCCGGGGCGTTTTGACCTCTCCTGTTTGTGTGCGCACAAGTCCGAAAACCGGGGGCTGTGGCGACTGCGTCCCCATGGCATTCTGGATGTCCAGGAAGAATTCGAATGACCATTTGTTGAAATTGATCTTCTTATCCAGGCGCACATCAAGAGACTGGAAACTTCCCAGTCTCTGCGTCCCGATCAATCCGTAATCCAGCACAATATCAGGGTAGACCTCCAATGTGGCTTCCTGGTTCACCGGAGCGTACGGTGCCCCCCCCTGGAACCTGTACTTCACACCAAGTTCCCAATTCTTTCCAAATTTGTACCCGCCTGTAAAAGTGACCAGGTGCCTGTTGTCCCAAAACGACGGGAAGTAGTCAGAAGTATTGCCCTTCGTAAATTCCGACCAGTACAGCGTGTAGGCAAAGATCGCAAAGAAGTTACGGGACAATTTCTGCTGAAAGAGAACTTCAAGTCCATAGGCCCTGCCCTTTCCGTCGCTCGACACTGGCTCATTGCCGAACACCTCAAAATCACCCCCGAGGTTGGCCAGGGAAACTCCCTTGTTGACCGAAACCGGGTATTGTTGGTACATTTTATAAAAGCCTTCGAGCGTCAGCCTTGTCGATATCCGCGGTAAAAATTCTATGCCACCCACAAGGTGATTGCTGATGATATAGTCAGCGTCTTGATTAATATAATCGCCATTGTTATCCTGGAAACCCAGTATTGTGTTCGAGGGAAGCCTGGCGTACCTCCCTGCCGATAGATTAAGTGTCCATTTCTGACTTTCGTCCAAAACGATGGCCAATCCAAAGCGTGGCGAAAGTGTCCTGTACAACTCGTGACCGCCTTCTGTCATCGTATTGCCATCTGCGCGCAGTCCAACACTTGGCTTGATGCGCCCATTGGCGAATTTTGTGGATAACTGTCCATACAAGCCATACCTGAAAAAGTTCAGGTCACTGTTAAAAGTAAAGTCATTGGTTTGATCGATGGTCGTATTGGTATAGTCGACATTTTGAATGGTGGCGCCGAAGGACAATTTGACATTGTCAAAGAACCTGGTGACATCAGTGCGCCATTTCGTCTCAAGCTCGCGTGCTTCATTGCTGAAGAAAAGACCGGTTTCTGTGCTGTTGTCAACGTACCTGAACAGATTGTTGTCCAGGTAATTGGAACTGAGCGACATGGTCAGGAGCCCGTTGCCTTCATCGAACCTGTGATTCCAACTGATGCCCGTTGTGTTGGTCTTTTGCCTGATCACGGGCGACTGGTCGAGTTGGGACTGGGCTTCCTCCGACAAATCATCGGGAATATTGATGGAGAAATCATCGATCGAGCCCAGGCCGATGATGTCGATCGAGTTGTTGTCGTCGATCTTGTGATTGATCTTGAACTGGTAATCCCAGTAGTCAGGAAGAAAGGGCAGGTCCAGTAATTTGAAGAGCAATTGCAGGTAGGACCTTCTAATGGAAAAGAGGTATGATGTCTGGGATGATTCCAAACTCCGTTTGAATAAAGGGCCTTCGAGAGTCAATGCCGTTTCGGTACCGCTGACCCTGATATTTGCGCCAACCTGCCTCGGATTGCCCCGGCGCTGATCAAACTGGAGGATGCCGGAGAGGGCGTTGTCATATTTCGCGTCAAACGCACTTGTCGTCAATGTCACACCTTCAAAAAATGAGACATTTAAAAGGCTGACGGGACCACCACCGGCGCCCTGCGTGGCAAAGTGGTTTATATTGGGCACCTCTATGCCATCCAGGTAGAATACAGACTCGCTGGGGCCTCCGCCCCTCAGTATGACATCATTGCGGAAACCTCCAATCGATCCACTCACCCCGGGAAAGGACTGGATGACCTTGGTCACATCATTGTTGCCCCCCGGATAACTCGCTATTTCATCAAGGGACAGTTTTTGGATTGATAATGGCGTCGAGGTTGTTTTTTCAAATGGGTTGGGGACTATGGTCACGCCTTCAAGGATGGTAGCCTGTTCCTGTAATCGAATGACCAATTCTGGTGTCCCCCGTGATTTGACGATGACGTTATAGGTCGTAAAACTTTCATAGCCGAGGTAGGAAGCTGCTACTGTATAGGTACCAGTCTGAATCGATTCGAAATAGAAATAACCGTTCTCATCTGATATGGTTCCGATACCAGATCCATCTATCGTTATGTTAGCACCAATAAGGGGAAGGCCGTTGTCCCTGTCGTATACAAAACCGGATAATTCTCCGTTCGCCTGACCTGAAAGTGCCTGAAAAGCACCAAGGGCGAGCAGAAAGGGTATACAAAAGCGGTTCGTGATATTCAAGAGCTTTTCTATTTTTGATGCTTTATTCAACATCCACAACAGGAAACTGTTTGCCCTAATCTAAAAATTATGATGAAGTGGAAGGTACGCACTTCGCAATACCTGTATAAACGGGATTGGCTGACCATCAGGGAAGAAAAAGTAGAACTGCCCAATGGCAACACCATCGATTCGTATTACATCCTTGACTACCCCACGTGGATTACAGTTTTGGGTATCACGCGTGAAGGCTTGTTTGTCCTGGTCCGGCAATACAGGCACGGCAATGAAAAAGTGGCCTACGAGCTCTGTGCTGGTGTCTGTGATGAAGGTGAATCCCCGATGGAATCTGCAAAAAGAGAACTCCTTGAAGAGACGGGCTATGGCGGTGGGAAGTGGAAGGAGTGGACCGTTTGTTCTCCCAACCCGGGGACCCATTCGAACCTCAACTATTGCTTCCTTGCCACGGATCTTGTACGGTTGCAGGACCAGCAACTGGATCCAACGGAAGATATTAGTGTGCACCTGTTGACGTATGATGAAGTGGTGGCATTATTACAGGAAGATGGGATCATCCAGGCCATGCATGCCCTGCCATTGTGGAAATACGTGGCTTTGAAGAATACCTTAAAAATTTAAAACAACTCTAACAGTTCAATATAAACTCGACTCGTCTTATTTGCGTTCTTTTATTGTTACAAAAATTAAAACCATGAAATATCTTTCCCTGATCTTTGCGTTATTCACGCTTTCATTTTCTGCCACCGCACAATTTGGCGATTTGATCAACAAAGCCAAGACTGTAATCGGAGGCGAGCAACTGGATATCAGTGCAGGCCTGAAAGAGGCGCTCAACCTGGGCGTCAAGGAAGCGGTCACATCCTTATCTGCCAAAGACGGGTACTATGACAGTCCATACCGCATTCTCGTGCCCGAGGATGCCCAGAAGGTCATCGATAAGGTCAAGCTTGTGCCCGGGTTCCAAGGCGTTGAAGAAGACCTGATCAGAAAAATGAACGAAGCTGCGGAACTCACAGCTCAAAAGGCCACACCTATATTTGTGGGTGCGATCAAGAATATGACAATCAAAGACGGCAAAGACATCCTGATGGGTAAAGACGATGCTGCCACACGATACCTGGAACGCACGACGCGGACCTCACTGTACGAAGCTTTTATGCCTGTCATCCGGGAAAGCCTTGACGAGGTCAATGCGCGGTCCTATTGGAAAACCGTCGTGGACGCCTACAATAAGATCCCGTTCACAAAAGACATGAATCCTGAGCTCGACGACCATGTCAACAATGCAGGCTTGGATGGTCTTTTTAGGCTTATCGAGAAGAAGGAGGGAGGCATCAGGAATGATGTGGCACAGAGGACTTCACCGTTATTGAAGGATGTGTTTGGACAGCAGGACAATTGACAATGATCAATTAGCAATGATCAATGATCAATTAGTCCAGACGAAGCAAAGCTTGTCTGGATGCCGTACTTCACGCAAAGCGTGAACGTCGGCACAATTAGCAATGAGTAATGTGTAATGAGTTCCGACAACCCTCGGTAGACATAGTTTAAGCGACGTCATTCCGCCATCAGCCTTCCTGGGAGCCGAAGCGCACAATTAACAATGAGAATTGAGCAATGCAATCAACGGCACCGGGCGGCATGCGCGGTGGCATCATAGCCCATGGTTTCAACCATGGGAATCCGAATAAGTTGAAGTATAATTTTAGGTGGTGCCGTTCTGGAGATTGGGAAGGATCGGACATTCTGTGTTATGACGATAGTAAAGTCACACCGACTATGCTTGAGGGTGAAGGAAATACATTCCTTCGAGGAAACGAGAATGTCGGGGTGAGTAATAATTTATCTGTAATTTGTAGTGAGGTGTGAAAATAGCTGAATCTTCAGTTGCACTCCGGCCGTTATTTTCATTTTAGGCGGTCATATTTAAATCCAGCTTTATGGAAGTCATTAATATCCTCAATAAAATGCAATTGTTTGATGATCACTGGCATCCCAGGATCATCGGTGAACTCAACGGGCAATATGTGAAACTGGCCAAATTGAAAGGGACTTTTATCTGGCACAGCCACAAGGATGAAGATGAATTGTTCTATATCCTGAAGGGGTGCCTTATAATGGAATTCAGGGACGGGAAGCGCGCTATACGCGAAGGTGAAATGCTGATCGTTCCAAAAGGTGTGGAGCACAGGCCTATCGCTGAAGAGGACACATGGGTCATGTTGTTTGAACCCAAAGCCACAAAACATACCGGTGAAGTCATTTCGGAAATGACAGTTGAGAATCAGGACTGGATTTAAAATAAAGCGACCTGAATATTTTTAAGCATTTGTAGTAAGTATGGCTACCAACTATTTTGGTTGCCTACAAGTCGATAACATTTTGTTTGAAATGATAAAACAAACTTTTCAATTAAAGCTTCTTACAGGCCTTACTAATTCTGCAAATCCTTTTCCGTTTGTAAATACATCTCCATTATCAAATTTAATAACCCAGGCACTAACGTCTGAATTCTCGGATGAACTCCAGTAGAAATCTGTACCGCTTGGCACAAAGCCTCCATAACCATTAATATGGAGATTAATATACATCTTCTCAAGTTCAAGGATTGATGGTAAAAACCAATCATCATACCCGTTTAGAACAAGATTAATACAGATGTCAGCCGCCATTCCATTATCCGTGCAATCTCCATCAACATTTATGGTATTCAATAAACCATCGCCAATTTCGGCTCCCAAACTAGAAGGATTTGGTGTTACATTAGGTACATTAGGAAGATCAGTTCCAAAACAGCCCCATGGTGAAAAACCAGGTTGATCAGATTGAGCTGCCACCATTCCCACTATTCCTGGAATAGTGTCTTGATCGTCAATATAAAATATAATCCCTCCCTGGTAAAACTTTCCATATAACGAATCCTTTACTGCTCCGGCATTTAATATTTCTAGGGGTGTATAACCTGCACCCAATAAACCTTGGATTCCGGCTGATCCTAACGAAATTCCAAAATTCAATAAAATCAAATCAACATAATGCTTTGTCACTGCGTCCTGACCATCCAGCGGATCGCTGACGTTTGTGATCCTGTTTTGCACAATTATCAAACCGTCTGATTCTATCCTTAATTTTTCAGTAAACCCGTAGATCCCTTCATCTGTGGCAAAGCGCAGGGGATCGCCATTTTTCCACTGTATAAATGGCAAGGGATCATTTTCACGGCCAGGAAAAAAAAGCAACTTGTGACTTAGATCCGAATTGCCCAGCAATAAAAGTGCACCATCATCTGTCCCATTGCCACGGGCATCGATCTTTTGCTGCGGCGCGCTGGTCCCGATGCCGAGCTTGCCTGTGATATATCCATCACCATCTGCCTCGATTATTTGTCCGAGAGCAAAGAATGGACAAATCAGAATTATACATGAATACACAACATTTTTCATGGCTTAAAATATTTAATTTTCAATTAAATCTACATCCAATTATGATAGGTTTATCTTACTGTCAGGGTATTTATTTTCTACGGGATTTCTATGAAAGAGTAAAGAGTTTAGGGTGCGGAGAATGCTCTTTATCTTCGGGATGCTGGCGCCTCTTTCCTATGGGATCTTCAGCATGGATGACGATTCATCCTGGTCGTGTTCCGGGCGCAAAGTGATTCCGAGATGATGGCGGCATTTCAACGATAGCGGACTGACTTACCAATAATCATTGACCATTGATCATTATTCATTACTCATTAAAAAAAAGGGCACACAACTGAATGTGCGCCCCATTTGTTTTTTTGAGTCTGCATCCCAAGTTGGCTGACCTGACCACCGAAGCGATACAAGTCACACTGGAAAGTTTTCTCAAATGGCAGCAGCGTCTTTCGATATTGCTGCCTATCTCCCTTTCTTGCGATCAGGAGCGGATACTTGTCCTTCTTTCCATTCTTGTGAGTACAATAGATCTATTTTGGTCAATACCTCAGTATTTCAACTTCAGCAAGCCTTCACTCCCCTCCCCTGTCTAAAAGACAGGCATAATCAAACATATGTAATCGCTTATGAGAAGAGCTATAGAACATATCGACAAACAGAAAAAAGTCAAAATATCTTTTTGCAATTACGTTTAATTACATAGCAATACTATGTTATTTTGCAGATTATTGCAAATATTTCACAAAAGAAAATTATATATTTATTTTCCTGATATATAATTATAACATATATAATCTTTTACGATATTTGGGTTGAGCGATATTTATTTAATGCCCTGGACCAACATACTGTTTATGCGACTATTACATGTCCTGATATGCTTCATGACCCTGCAGCCCTTGCTGGCCCAACCGATCTTGACGGACGATGCCATGTGCGAGAAATGTACAGACCAGCTTCATCTTGATGTAGAGGCTCTTTTCTTCGTGAAGAACAATGAGTATTTGTCTGCATTTGCAGATGGGCAAACATCCCTTGGTTTCTGGATGGAGCCCACACTTGAATACTACATCAATGATTTTACGCGCATTGTCGGCGGGGTTCACATGCTCAAATATTCAGGCGATGATGATTTTTCGAGGGTGCTTCCATCATTTTCTCTGGACATGCGTTTGACTGAGTCGCTCCAGTTGACTATGGGACGCCTGAGGGGAAGTCTTCAGCACAAGCTCTATGAACCACTTTACAGGATTGACCGCTATTTCCCGGAATACGTGGAATACGGTGTGCAGTTTTTATGGTCATCGCACTGGCTTGAGTCAGACCTTTGGGTGGACTGGCAAAATTTCATCGAGCGTGGGGACAGCGAACCCGAGAGATTCCAGGCAGGACATACCAGCAAAATAAATTTCTTTGAGGGTAGGCGTCTTGGTATCAAATTGCCCATTCAATGGATGGCCACACATTCTGGTGGACAAATAAACCAGCCTCCGAGAAGTAAGTCCACAATTATTAATGGAGCCATCGGTCTGGAATGCATATTCCCCCTGGATGAAGTAAAGGCTCTTTCTTTCTCCCCGCTGTATTTCCTTTACGATGGCCTTTCGATCCCTGATACGGGTCCCGATGCCCGACGGTTTGATAATGGATTCGCGATGTACTTTATCACTGAATTCAACAGTCCGCACATTTATGCCCAATTGGGCTACTGGAGGGGCCAGGAATTCATCGCGCCTGGTGGAGAATTCCTTTTCCAATCAGTCGCCGAAGCAGGCCCGGAGATTTTCCAGGCGGACAGGAATATCCTGACAGGGAAATTATCCTACAGGAAAAGTGTGAGGGAGTCCATACAAACAGAATTGCGATTTGATGGGTACTACGATGTGGATGACCCATCCTTGAGTTATGCTTTTGGTTTGTATATCCTGGTCAACCTGAGGACATGGTTGTTTTAATTCCAGCATGATGAACAACACAAAAAAGCACTCTTATAAAAAATCCGGATCCATTGGCATCGTCCTATTACTGGCGATGGCTGTCGGTGTTTTGTCTACCCGCTTCCTGACATTCCAGGAACAGGGCGTATTGCTGGACAAGCCGGAATACCTTATGGATTCAGCACTCTACCTGACCGCCTTTTATCTCCATGTGATCGGGGGCATCCTTGCCCTTATATTGGGCCCGCTGCAGTTCATTGAAGCGATAAGGCGTAACGCCATGAAGATCCACAGGATTCTGGGCAAAGGCTATGTCTTCAATGTTGGCGTATCGGGGATTTGTGGCTTTTTTATTGCCTTTTTTGCTGAAGGCGGACTCATCGGAAAATCCGGTTTTGCCCTAATGGCCCTGGTCTGGTTGTTCACAACATTTAAAGCCTATGCCTCCATAATCCGGAAGGACATTGAAGAGCACAGAAAATGGATGACCAGGTCCTATGCCGTCACCTTTGCCGCCGTCTCATTGAGGATCGGCCTGTTACTCGCACTATTTGATTTATTAACCTTCGAAGAAATCTACCCCGCCCTCGCCTGGCTCAGTTGGCTTGTCAACATCGTCATTGCAGAATATCTGATCATCAGGTAATTCCACACTTCATTCCCGATTTTTTTAACCAGGCGTCTTTGAACAATTACTAATTCGATTTTTAGAATTAACCAAATAGTTTAACTTTATGGTTAAATTATGGCACATACCACTGAACATTTAATCCTGGCGACTGCACGCAATCATTTTGTAGCTCATGGTTATGCAGGTGCACGGATGCAGAAAATCGCGGATGAGGCTGGTATCAATAAGGCTATGCTGCACTACTATTTCCGATCCAAGGAAAAGCTATTTATCCGGATCATTGCTGATATTCTCGATACGATATTGCCAAGGATTTCGTCTGCCCTGGGTGAAGGCAGTGACCTGTGGGATAAAATCGAAAGAATGGTAGACACCTATTTCCATATATTACGGGACGAGCCGGATATCCCATTCTTTCTATTATTCGAGCTGGGGCAGAAAAGAGAGCGATTTATCACAGCGTTAAAGTCCAGGGCTGTGTACTTCCCGCCGATCCACGCATTCATTGGAGATTTGAAATCAGGAATGGACGGTGGTGAAATCAGGCATTACCAGCCATTGCATGTTTTTTTGAATCTTTTGGGCATGATCGTATTTCCTTTTATCGCCAGGCCTGTATTCACGACTATTTTTGATATGCCTGACAAGGCATTCGACAGTATGATGGCCCAGCGCAAAAAAATCGTCCTGGACTTCATGACCAACGCACTTGCCGTTTCACCTGATATTCAAAATCACACAAAAACCAGGTCTTTATGAAAAGTGTATTGAGAATTATAATTACAATGTCATTCCTCTGTAATTCAGTCATATCGCAGTCTTTACAGAAAATTACCCTGGACTCTGCCTATACCCTTATGAACGAACGGTATCCTCTACTGAAATCGACGGATCTGATCAAGGCTTCCCAGGATCTGACTGAAAAATTGATCGACATCGATCGAAGGCCGGCGATCAATCTCAAAGCAGAAGGCCGTGTACAAACAGAGAGTGTAGGTCTCGATGTGGATGAGGGTGTTCAATTGCCCTTTGAAATAGATCAGCCCTTATATTCGGTCAAAACGTTTGCCGAGGCGCATTACACCATTTTCGACGGTGGCTTGTCAGATGCCCGAAAAACGCTCAGTATATTGGAAACAAAACTGCAGGAGCAGAGCATTGAAGTCTCACAGTTTGCATTGAGGGAATGGATGAACACTATTGTGGTGAAGATCATCCAAATGAGAGAACAAATCGTGCTCTTTGATATCTCTCTTGAAAGTATTGCAGCCCAGAAGGGTCTCCTTCAAGCAGGCGTGGATGTCGGCACGGCACTTCAAAGTGATGTAGATGAAATCACAGTCAGGGAACTTGAGCTTGAGGCCCAAAAGGAAAATACGAGTTATATCATAAGCGGACTATTGCGCACATTTGAATACTTCATTGGTCAAAGTGTGGATCCTGACATTGAGATTCAATTGCCTGCGTTCCCGGATGCAGGAAAGATTCCAGTTATAGACAGGCCTGAATTGGGGGTTTTCAATGCGCGTAAAGAATTGGTTTTGGCGCAAGCCAGAATGCTGGACGCCGCTAAAAAACCAAAGCTTGTGGCTTTTTCGCAAATAGGTATCGGATACCCCGACCCCCTCAACTTCATTGATGACAATGTCGCCCCCTACGGATTGATCGGAGGCACATTCGTCATGCCCATCACCGACTGGAATAAAACCGAGACTGAAAAAGACATCCTCGCATTGAAGGCAGAAATGATCAGGCACGAAAAAGAAACTTTTGAATTCACATTGGGGTCCAGGGTGGATCAGTTTCACGAAGATATTGGAAGGATTGTAAATCAGATTGATTATGCACGGTCCATAGCACAACTAAAGGCTGACATTCTAAGCCAGAAATCTGCCCAGCTCGAAGAAGGTGTGATCACCCCTACTGACTACCTGCTGCAGTTTAATGCTGAGCTTCAGTCAAGGCAAAAGCTGGCAATCCTGGAAACAGAATTATTAACGCGCCAACTACAGTTTTACAATGAAAGAGGCGGCTTCTAACTTAATAAAGTGTACTTATGAAAAGCATCTACTATGTCTTTATCTTTTTCGCTTCACTGCTGTGGTCTTCCTGTGCTGAGGAAGTGCCCGGGTCTGATGCCTACGGCAATTTTGAGGCGACCGTCACAACGATCAGTGCCGAAACAGGTGGCCAGTTGTTGGGACTGGACATTTATGAAGGTCAAAGGTTAACTGTCGGTCAGGATATTGCGTATGTTGACAGTTCACAGCAGGTCCTGCAGAAAAAACAAATCGAGGCGACATTGAAAGCCCTGCCGTTAAAATTGCGCAATACACTTGCAGATGTTGAAGTCCTGGAAAATCAAAAGCAAAACCTGCAGCGCGACCGGGAAAGGATTCGCAGATTGCTTGAAAAAAAAGCGGCCACGCCAAAGCAACTGGATGACATAGACGGTCAGATTGCTGTCCTGGAAAAACAAATGGACGCTGTACGTGCTCAAACGGACAACGCCAACAGGGCAATCCTCGCAGAAAAGGAACCGCTTCTGGCACAGATGGCCATCATCAATGATCAAATCCAAAAATCCAGAATCACAAATCCCATCACCGGGACTGTCCTGACAAAATTAGCGGAGCCATTTGAAATTGTCCGCATGGGTGCTCCGCTGTACCGCATTGCCCAGATGGACACCATGGAGCTCAGGTTTTATGTCGATGCCATCCAGCTGAATGATCTGAAGACCGGGCAGGTAATCGAGGTTCTCATTGACGAGGATGGCACCTCCAACAGGGCTTTGGAGGGAGTGATATCCTGGATCTCTGAGGAGGCAGAATTCACACCAAAAACCATACAGACCAAAAAAGAGCGGGTCAGCCTTGTCTATGCTGTGAAGGCCCTTGTCGCAAATCCATCAGGCTTGATCAGGATTGGCATGCCGGCGGAAGTCAATTTTACAGTTGGTGACTTAAAAAGCGACTCAGAAGATGAATGATATTGAGGTCAGGGGTATATCCAAGGCTTTTGGCACAGCGACTGCTCTAAAGAATATTTCGTTTGAGGTTGCCCGGGGAGAACGATTTGGACTCATCGGACCCGATGGTGCAGGAAAAACAACTCTGTTTCAGATCCTGACGACCTTACTTATACCTGACGCAGGCAACGCGTCTGTACTTTCCATGGATACTGTCAAAGATTACAGGACTGTCAGGAAGCACATTGGCTATATGCCCGGAAGATTTTCTCTTTACCAGGACCTGACTGTTGAAGAAAATCTTCATTTCTTTGCGACCATTTTTGGCACATCAGTCCGCAGCAATTACCATCTTATTGAAGATATCTACGTGCAGTTGGAACCCTTCCGTAAGCGGCGGGCGGGAAGACTTTCAGGTGGCATGAAACAAAAACTGGCGCTCAGTTGTGCCCTCATCCATGAACCCGATATCCTGTTCCTGGACGAACCTACGACAGGCGTTGATGCTGTCAGCAGGGCTGAATTCTGGGAAATGCTGGCACGCCTAAAGGCTAAAAATATCACTATTGTTGTCAGCACGCCCTACATGGATGAAGCATCAAAATGTGAACGTATAGCCCTTATCCAGGAAGGCCGGTTACTGAAGATCGATGCGCCTGAAAATATCATCAAAGGCCACAAAAAGCCCCTGTACAAGGTAAGAGCTGGCAATTTTTACAAACTGCTCAATGACCTCAAATGCTCCAAGGTCGCTGAAAGTGTGGAACCGTTCGGCGAGTACCTGCATCTGACTCCCTGCGAGGGTATTTCGAAAAAGGAAATAGAGGAGATATTAGCCGGCCATAACCATGATAATTTTGAACTGGTCCTATCTGATCCAACTATTGAGGATGTATTCCTGGATCTCATGTAAATCCTATGGAAGCAGATCACGTCATACATGTTAATAATCTCACCAAGACTTTTGGTCAATTCACAGCAGTGGACAGCATCTCATTTTCAGTCCGGCGCGGTGAGATCTTCGGATTCCTCGGTGCCAATGGGGCAGGTAAAACAACGGCTATCAAAATGCTCATAGGACTGAGCAGGCCCTCATCCGGAGAAGCTGAAGTGGCGGGGTTTGATGTGTACAAAAACCGGGAAATGATCAAGAAGAAAATCGGTTATATGAGCCAGAAATTCAGTCTGTATGAGGACCTGACAATAAAGGAAAATATCACATTTTACGGGGGCATTTACGGTCTTTCCCGCAAGAGCATTAAAAGTAAAACGGACAAGATTGCCCGGGAGCTTGCACTCAGCGAAAATCTGAACACGATAGTGGGATCACTGCCCTTGGGCTGGAAGCAAAAACTGGCTTTCGCGATTGCCGGGGTCCATGATCCTGAGATCATCTTTATGGATGAGCCGACAGGGGGCGTAGATCCAAAAACACGCAGGCAGTTCTGGGAAATGATCTATGCGGCTTCAAACTCGGGGACGACCATTTTTGTCACAACGCATTACATGGATGAGGCTGAATACTGCCACAGGATATCCATTATGGATAAGGGCCGCATTGAAGCATTGGGGACACCCAAGCAATTGAAGCAGAAGTTCAATGCACAATCCATGGACGAGGTTTTTGTCAGACTTGTCAGATCAGATGCATTGAAAAACCAAAGTGCAACATGAGGTCATTCATCGCATTCATAAAAAAAGAGACCTTCCATATCCTCCGGGATACGCGGACCCTGTATATCCTTTTTGGTATGCCGATAGCCCTGGTCCTGATATTTGGATATACTGTGACCAACGAATTTAAAAACGCCTCTGTCGCTGTTTACGATAAATCAAACGATCCTCTTAGTGGCCAGCTGATTCGCCATCTGACATCTTCAGGGCATTTCAGGCTGATCAAGGCTGTCCGTTCGGTTGAGGAACTTGAGGATCTATTCATGACAGGTGATGTCAAATTGGGCATCATGATTCCCGCGCACTTTGAAAAGAATTTTCACGATCACAAGGTCATTTCGATCCAGCTTATTACAGATGCGACTGAGCCCAATTATGCGGCCACACTGACGACTTATGCCTCCAGGATGATCCAGTCATTCAAAAAGAAGAATGCCGTCGGCAGTATGCCCCAATTTACAATAGACATAGAAACCAGGATGCTGTACAATCCCACGCTGATCGGTGCCTACAATTTTATACCGGGTGTCGTTGCGCTGATTTTAATGCTGATTTGTGCCATGATGACCTCCCTGACGATTGCCCGCGAAAAGGAATTGGGTACAATGGATCTGCTGCTGGTCTCCCCTCTTAACCCTATACTTATTATCCTTGGTAAAGTGACACCCTATATTGTGCTTTCATTCATCAATGCTCTGGTTGTTTTTGGCATGGGATACCTGATATTTGAAGTTCCCATTCGTGGCAGCATGGTCTTATTACTGGCCCTGACTGTCTTATACCTATTGGTCGCACTGGCCCTTGGCATATTGATCTCAACCAAATCCAATACGCAGCAAACGGCTATGATGTCATCGCTTTTTACCTTACTGATGCCGACAATTTTATTGTCGGGATTTATTTTCCCAATAGCCAGTATGCCAAAGTTTCTCCAGGTGATATCGATGATCATACCGGCCAAATACTTTATCATGATCGAAAAAGCCATCATGCTGAAAGGAGCGGACTGGAATGCTGTCGCCTTCTATTCAGGTATTCTCGCCCTCATGGTCCTTGTTTTATTTATAGCGGCCTGGCGCAATTTTAAAGTCATCTACAAATAGCAAGTATGCGCAGACTGGGCTACATCATACGCAAAGAATTTATCCAGATCCTTCGGAACAAGGCTATATTGCCGCTCATGACTATTGTTCCGATCGTTCAGCTGATCTTACTCACCTTTGCTGCGGACAGTGAAGTTGAAAACGTCCGGCTGGCGATCGTGGATTTGGACAGATCACCTGCTTCGCGTTTGCTTATTCAAAAGATCACTTATGCGGACAGGTTTATTATTGAAGACTTGCCCGCCTCGGTCAGGCAGGCAGACTTCATGATGCAAAACGATGACGCGGATATTGTCCTGACTATTCCAGGACAATTTGAAAAGCATTATCTCAAAACCGGTCAGGGCCAACTCCAATTGCTCGTGAATGCCATCAATGGTCAGCAAGCCACGGTGGGTGCGGCCTATCTAGGAACGATCATCCAGGGATTCAACGAGGAACTTAAACTTGAAGTGACACGAACTGTGTTCCCTGCTCAAGCTGCAGGTCCTATTCTCAAAACGGAACCGGCATACTGGTTTAATCCGAATCTGAATTTCAAACATTTTATGGCTCCGGGCATCATGGGCGAACTGGTGACAATCCTGGTGATGTTGCTGACGGCTATGAATATTGTCAGGGAGCGCGAAATAGGCACCATAGAACAGATTAATGTAACGCCCATACGCAAATGGGAGTTTATCCTGGGCAAAATGATCCCTTTCCTGATAATTGGCATGATCCTTTTGGCTGTGGGCCTGAGCATTGGCAAGATTCTTTTCGATGTCCCTTTTCGCGGGAATCTCATTGTTGTTTTTGCCTATTGTTTTGTCAACCTTACGGCTGTCCTGGGACTGGGGCTGTTCATATCCAATATATCCGACACACAACAGCAGGCCATGCTGACCACTTTTTTCTTTGTCATCATTTTTATTCTCATGAGCGGTCTTTTTACACCTATCGAAAGCATGCCGGAATTTGCACAGTATCTCACCATCCCCAATCCAATCGCCCACTTCGTCCACGTGATGCGGTCTGTCCTGCTCAAAGGCAGTAGCGTGACCGATATTAGCTACAGCTTCAAGGTGACAGCACTTCTTTCATTCATCTTTAATACACTGGCGGTTCTCAGCTACCGCAAGGTTAATTGACCCATGAATATGTCCAGCAATTTCAACAACCAACACACCGTTTTATGGTTATGATTAACAGGCTCCTACCTTTTTTTCTGATAGTGCTAGCCCAACCGGCAAGAACACAAAACCACACAGATACCACGCTGATCGTTTTGAGAGATACAGTTCATTTTGATTCAGACAAGTTTCGAATCCGGCCTGCGGATTCGATGGTTTTGAAAAGTTATGCCGACACCCTGAAGAATTTCAAGAATTTTACAATCCTTGTCTCCGGGCATACTGACTCAGATGGCAGTGATGCCTATAATGATGTGCTTTCGCAAAACAGGGTGAAAGCCGTTCAGGATTTGTTGTCCAGATACGGCGTCAATGCTGCTGATATCCAAACTTCTTACTTTGGTGAGAAAAGACCGGTGGCTGAAAATGCGCATGCCGCCGGCAAGCAGAAAAACCGGCGGGCCACTATCGAATTGGCCGTCACCTACAAGATGTTTCTCATGCAAGGCATAGTCGTTGATGATGACACGGATATTCCAATACCCGGAGCGACTGTCATTTTACACTCCAAATATTCAAGGGATACCACAAAAACAAACAGAAAGGGCATGTTTGAGATCGATGCCCCAATGGGCGCTGTAGTTGGACTGGACGGCAATGCACCGGGATATTTTTACAGATCCACTATGTTCAGGGCGCACCCAAAAATGGAATACGACACTGTAGAGATCCGCTTGCCGCGCATGCGCCAGGGCAAGACTTTTAAGATGACGAAGTTTTATTTTGTCGGCAATAAGGCAATCCTCCTGCCGGTATCAGACCCAGAGCTCCATAAATTGCTCAGAGTGATGCGTTCAAATCCCCAGACCTGTGTCGAAATTGTGGGACATGTCAATTACCCCAAAAGGCCGCCTGTAGAAAAACACACTTTTGAATTCAACCTTTCGGTCGCAAGGTCAAAGCTTATTTACAGCTACCTGGCTGAGAATGGCATTGATGAAAACAGGATGTTTTATACCGGCAGAGGCAACTGGAACATGGTCTATCCAAATGCATTACGCGAGGAGGATATGCAGATCAACAGGCGGGTGGAGATCATTGTCAGGGAATGCAGTGTCGTAGAAAAAAGTGAAAATGAAATGCTTGATGACTGGAGCTGGGATTTTTATAAGTAACATGCAAAAAA
>JBFKJL010000016.1:0-17380 GCA_041631795.1 Saprospiraceae bacterium
GGACCATAGCCCAGCATTACATTCTTATAATACAGGGCAGATACAATACAGTAAATAAGGAAACCCACCAGGAATATCAACATCCAGGTCGCAGACCTGTCGTTCGATTGTTGTTCCACCAACTCTTCACCCCTGATCTTTGCAGCGAGGGCGCGCACCCTGCTGATCTGGACAATAATGATCCCGAGAAGAATTACAGTTAATATGATTATAAGTCCTGTCATTTGATTGTCATTAAAATATTAAACATGGTGATGGAGACTTTCTTCAATGTATGGATCGTTTTCTGGTTCTAACGCTTCCTTACTCAACATGTTCAACACAAAGAATAAAAACAAACATAAAAACCCTATGAAGGTGCCAAGTTCCAAAAAGCCGGGCATGGAAAAACCCATTTCAAACGTCGACGCATGTTCTGCAGCATGGTGTGCTGCTTCCTCTACTCCCCCATGAGATGCCGCTTCGCTCACAGCATGATGGCCATGTCCAGAAATCTCATGGGCAGTATGCAAAACACCCGGTTTGATCATCAAAAAGAAATCAAGCCAGTGTCCCAATAAAACGATGATGGCTGTAAAACCAAGAGAGCCAAATTTCCTTTTTGTATCGTTTCTCATAAGGATAAAAAACGGCAGAATAAAATTGATCACCAGGTTGCCGTAAAATAAAGCCGGGTACTTGGTCAGACGTTCCTTAAAATAGATGGTCTCCTCACCCACATTGCCGTACCATATCAGCATGTACTGTGAGAACCAGAGATAGGTCCAGAAAATGCTGAAGGCAAAAACAAACTTTCCAAGATCGTGAAAGTGATCGGTATTCACATTCTGGTAGTATCCTTGGGCCCGCAGGAATAACAAGACCAGAATCGTCAGGCACACCATCGATACAAACCAGGAAGCCCCAGTGTACCAGGCAAACAATGTGCTGTACCAATGGGCATCAACTGACATGAGCCATTGCCAGATGGCAGCTGCGCTTCCGAATCCGGCAAGGGGTAAAAATATAGCCGCCCAGAAACGAATCTTCTTGTGGTGACTGAATCCGTCAGTTCCCGATCTTTCCTCGGTGAGAGATAGCGACCTGATCTTCCTGATGATGAAATACCATACACCGATCAGGCCAAAGGTGATGAAAACGTACCAGTATTTGTTTAAAAATCCAGCTTTCCCCTGGAGGAGGGTGTCATTGGCAACACTCTCTGCGTCAGCCCAGTGGTAAAGATGGTGCCAGTTGAAGACCACTCCTAAAGCGATCAAGCCCATAAGGACAAGGCCCACAATTAGGAAGAGGGAAAACGACTCCCAGACTCGCTTGAAAACTACATACCACCCGGCCCAGGCCGTAATGCTCGCCGACATAAAAAAGCCGGCCATCAGAGCAATACCTGTAAAAAACAGGGAATTGTGCAGGATATTGGACCAAAAACGCGTGTGCAATTCATCATGTCCTGAAAACCAGCTTAACAGGAGAGATAATAAGCCCACCGCCATGCCGATCATCAGCCACATACGCGTTTTACCGGAAAAATCATAAGCTACATTCGATACTTTCATCCTAATTAGTGGTTTTCATTTTGATGTAATGAATCGTCATCGTGACTGTGATCACCGTGATTTTCATGTCCCTCACTATCGTGGCTGCTCATGTCTTCATCTGGCTCGGTCATGACCGGAAGGTCACCTGCTGGCCTGTCCACCTCATTGAGGGTATTGACGTACTGGTTATACTCCAGGCTCAGAGATTTGGCCTGCAACGAACGGACGTAGTGAATCACTTCCCATCTTTCACGATAGGATAATTTATCCTTATATGCGCCCATGAGGTTTTTACCGTACATAATCGAGTGGTAATACCGGCCGTTTGAGGCATTAATGAACTCCTCGCTTGTCAGGATGGCCGGTTGGACCGGGTAGACACCACCATCATCGCGCACGAGATAGCCGGCGCCATCTCCTTTATCTCCATGACAAATCGCACAGTTGATCGTGTACAATTCTTTGCCGATGGCAAGGCCTTTCTCTGTAATTTCAAATGGATTATCGATGATCTCTTCAGTCGCCCGGGTTCTTTCTTCTTCAGTGTCATCATAGTGATAAGGGATTGCCCCGTTTTCAGGCACATTGAATCCCCCGGAAACTGTCCTGGGCACAGTGCCTTTTACAGGGAGTTTTGGCTTTGCCAGGGTGTAGTATTCATCCTGGCTTCCCCATGTATTGTTGTAGTAGTAATTATAATAGTTGGCTTCATACGCGATTGAATGGGCCATGTCCGGCATGAATTCACTACCGGTCTTGTCCTGGCCGGGCTGCTGACAGGACTGCAAGAACAAAAATGCAGTCAATGCCACCGCGACGAAATATTTATGTAGTTGCATGCTTTTCATCTTCATATTGTCTTAGAATGGATTTCAGCTGCTCCTGAGCTTTTCAAAAAGGACTCCGCCTTGTCCGCAGCGACCTGTGAACTGTCAAAAGCCAAACAAAACTTATCATCGGTGATCCTGAGATCGATGGTCGGATTGACCACGCCAGGTCCCAGGCCATTGATCACGTAGAATGTCACAGTCATCCCTATAGCTGCAAAAAGGACAGTGAGCTCGAAAGTGATCGGGATAAAGGCCGGCACAGACCAGTAGGGTTTGCCACCGAAGATCTGTGGCCAATCCTTGGTAAAAATCCAGGTCATGCCGAGAAATGCAGTGAGCGTCCCAAGGGCTCCGTAAATGAATCCCGTGATGTGAAGCCGTGACTCTTCAAGTCCCAGAAGAGGATCCAGACCATGCACAGGGAACGGCGAATACACATCCATGATCTCGAGGTGTTCGCTATTGGCCATTTTTACGGCCCGCAACAAATCCTCCTCGTCATTATAGATTCCGTAAATAATATCTTGACTGTTTGCCATAATATTGATAGCTATAATTTATCTTTTAAATCTTTTAGTTCATCCCACTTGCCTTCCAAAGCCATCCGGGCCTGCTCAATCAACTTTCCAGCATCAGAATCACCAGCCGCAATGCCCGCATCCGTCAAAAGTCCCCGAAATTTATCCAGTTGAACATTAGCCAAAGAAGCAAAGGAATCCAACCCGTTGTCCGAAAGAATCTGCCTGATGTGATCACTCATGCCGGGCAACAGGTTCATATCATCCGGAGTGGCTGTCGACTGTATTCTTACGCCTTCACCACCATGCAAGGATGCTGATTCTTCCACAAGGGCCTCAACCATTTCAGGTTTTCCATGTGCCTCATGATGAGCATGACCACCGAGATACTGGTCACCCGAGCTTTTTAATATATGCTTGACCTCGGCGATCGCCACCACTGGTGCCACGCGCGTGAATGCCAGATACAATGTGAAAAATATCCCCAGTGTGCCAATGAAAATGCCAATCTCAACCCACGTGGGCGAATAATAACTCCAACTGGATGGCAGGAAATCACGCGCCAGGGTTGTGGCAATGATCACAAAGCGCTCAAACCACATGCCTATGTTGACCACAATGGATAAAAAGAATGTCCACGCCACACTCCTTCGGATCTTTCGAGACCAGAAGAATTGTGGGGACACTACATTGCAAAACATCATCCCGAAATAGGACCACCAATATGGACCAAGCGCCCTGTTGAAAAAGGCAAACTGCTCATAGACATACCCGGAGTACCAGGCGATAAACAGCTCTGTCAGGTAAGCCACACCGACAATTGTTCCGGTGACAAGAATAACCTTGTTCATGGATTCAATATGGCCGATCGTGATATATTCTTCGAGTTTCAATACTTTCCGGGTGACGAGCATCAATGTCAGCACCATGGCAAACCCCGAAAAGATGGCACCTGCGACAAAATATGGCGGAAAAATGGTTGTATGCCAGCCGGGGATGACGGATGTCGCAAAGTCGAAACTTACGATCGTGTGTACGGATAGAACCAGGGGGGTGGCCAGTCCAGCCAGGACGAGCGACAGAGACTCCCATCGCTGCCAATGCTTTGCCGAGCCAGTCCATCCAAACGAAAGGAAGTTGTAAACTTTTCTTCTCATGCCTTTTGCCCTGTCCCTCAATGTCGCAAAGTCGGGCACAAGGCCTGTGTACCAAAACAGTAGAGATACTGTAAAATATGTACTGATGGCAAAGAGGTCCCATAAAAGAGGGGAATTAAAGTTTGGCCATAGCGGTCCGCGTGTATTTGGATAAGGAAAGAAATAAAAGACTACCCAGATCCGTCCGACGTGAATTGCCGGGAATAGTGCTGCACAAATCACAGCGAATATTGTCATGGCCTCAGCAGCCCTGTTGACGCCTGTCCTCCATTTCTGCCTGAAAAGCAGGAGGATCGCCGAGATCAGGGTTCCGGCGTGACCAATTCCGATCCACCAAACGAAGTTTGTAATGTCCCATCCCCAACCAATTGTCCTGTTAAGGTTCCATGTCCCTATCCCATGCCAGATGGTCCACAGGATACAGAAAACTCCGAATGAAAGGGCTGAGACAGACACTATAAAACCAAGCGTCCAGGCCATTCCGGGAGCCTTTTCCGTCGGGGAAGACAGGTCCTCGGTAATATCATGGTACGTTTTGTGCCCCTGGATTAATGGTTCCCTTATTTTGCTTACGTAATGACTCATTCTTCGATTAATTAGATCTCATTAATTTATACATCCAAACTTTCATCCTTATTGATCACTTTCATGGAATAATTGACAGATGATCTCACGTTGGTCTCTTCGAGCGCAACATAATTGAGCGGAGAATTCAGCTTCTTGCTGAGATCTCCTTTTTTATTATTGGTATCGCCAAATGTGATGGCTCCCGTAGGACAGGCAGTCTGGCAGGCTGAGCGTACATCCTTATCCTGAAGCCTGCGTCCCTCCCTTTTCGCCAGCAACTTTCCTTCCTGGATACGCTGGACACAAAAACTGCATTTTTCGATCACCCCTCGTGACCGGACAGTCACATCCGGGTTCAGGACCATCCGTGTCAGGTTGTCAGCACCAAAAGGAATTTCCTCATCATTCAAGGTAGGTTGGTTGGCAGGAAAGATATCAGCTGTCGTGTAATCCAGCCAGTTGAATCGCCTAACCTTGTACGGGCAGTTATTGGCGCAATATCGTGTCCCGACACACCTGTTGTACGCCATCTGGTTGAGTCCTTCAGAACTGTGATTTGACGCATTGACCGGGCAAACGTTTTCACAGGGCGCATTATCGCAATGCTGGCACATCATCGGCTGGTACACCACATTTGGATTTTCAGCATCGCCATAATAATACCTGTCAATACGAAGCCATGTCATCTCATGGTGACGGCTAACCTCTTTTTTACCGACCACCGGCACGTTATTCTCGGCCATACACGCCACTGCACATGCCCCGCAACCAATGCAGGCATTCAGGTCAATGTGCATACCCCAGTGATGCCCCTGGGAGTAAAGCTCTTCGCTGTATTTTTCATATGGATAGAGCGTCTGTTCGTTCAGATGCTTGAACTCTTCGCGTTTTTCATGTAATTCCTTAAGGTCTTCACCCAGGTCACTCAGGTTTGAGTTAAAGATGATCGATCTGTTCGTGAGACTTCCCTGGTAGCCTTGCCGGACAAGACCATAGGTCTGGAACACGGTAGCCGCTTCGTCTGCATTGATGGTTTCTCCTGTCTTTTTATCCTCGGCCTGAACGCCTATCGTATGGTGATACTGGACGCAGGCAAAATCATCCTCCTTACCTTTCCTGGCAGACAGGGAAACATTCGTATTGTAATAATTGACCAACCCTTCTGTGGATGTCAAAACATCGTTGATATTGACCCCGATACCAGTTCCGCATTTCCCTGCGACTGTCCGGCCGTAACCAAGCGCCAGGGCCACTGTCCCGGGCATCAGGCCAAATTGCTGGATGACAGGAACACTGTAGGAATTTTCACCGATCGTCAGTGTAACGATATCCCCGTCATTCAGGTTATTCATCCCCTTGAATTTGCGGACACCGTCAAAATTCACAGGAACTGCCAGGTAGTTGTTCCAAACGGTTCTGCCGACCGGGTCTGGCAACTCCTGTAGCCACGGGTTTGTCGAAAACTGCCCATTGCCCATGTTCACTGTTTCGAAAAATGTTATTTCCAGGTCTGCTTCAGATGGCTGGCTGATCTTGCGCGCTGCAAGTTGAATATCAGCATTGAAGACCGGTTTTGACGCATAAGTATCAGGAGCTATACTGACAATCCCGTCATGCAGAGCCTGGTCCCAGAACATATTGAAGGCCAAAAACTTATCCTGCTTTGGAAACACTTCACTCTCCCAGAAATTTCTCAGGTAAGCCAGGTATGGCTGCTCGTCCTCGCTCGTATATCCTGACCAGCTCAACAAGCTGTGCGCATCCTGGCGGGTATTGAACAATGGGGCGATTGTGGGTTGCAGGAGTGTATAATGACCGCGCTTGATTTCGGCATCACCCCACGATTCCAGGTAGTGGTGTGTCGGTGCGATATAATTGCACAGTTCGGTGGTTTCATCCGGGCGATAGGCAATGGCGATCTTATTGGCAACACCCTCCAGGGCCTCTCCAAATGCTGCACCCTTGTGATAATCATAAACAGGGTTTGCGCCCATAAATATGATGGCGTCTACCATGCCGCCCTGTATCTCTGCCAGCAGCGTTTCGAGGTCCCTTTCATTGCCCTGCCGCTGCATTGAAGCATGCGTGAAATCTATCGTTTTTCCATAATTGGCCAGTGCATTGTTGATGTCATTGACAAGGATCTGCTCGTAAATGTTGTTTGACCCGCTGACGACCAAAGATGCGCCTTTCGCCGCCTTCAGTTCGTTGGCCACTTTGGACAAGGCTGATTTGGCTTTTTCATTGAGGGCCGGTACAGGAATAGGACCTGCGACCTCGTTGTACAAAAATGCGATGGCAGCCCCCAATTCGGAAGGTTTGACCAGGATGCGGTTATCCGCATTTGAACCAGTCAGGGACATATGGCTTTCAACCTGGATGTGTCTCGACATTTCCGGGGACTTGGCATCGCCTATAACACGTGTCCTGGCATATTGTCCCGCGTATTCTATTGGAGATATCCAGGTGCCCAGGAAGTCCGCATTAAAGGAGACAATAACTTTGGCCTTGTCAAAGTGATAAGACGGCACACTCCTTTCACCAAAACTCATTTCATTGGCTTCCAGGATGGCTGCAGATGACACGGGATCGTACGTCACGACCTTTGTCTGGGGATAAGCACTCGTAAAGTCCTTGATGGCATGGTGCGCCGTAGGGCTTAGTATCGTATTGGTCACCAGCCTGATGTTCTTTGATGCATTTAGTTGAGCTACTACCTTTTCATCCAGATCTTTCCATGAAGTATCAGACCAGAATCCTTCTTCTTTGATTCTTGGTTGCTTCAGACGAAACGTATCATAAAGGTCCAAAACCGAGGCCTGGGCACGTGCCGAAGTGCCCCCCATTGTCACAGGGGACAAATCATTGCCTTCGATCTTGATCGGCCGGCCTTCCCTTGTCTTGACCAAAACGGGACAGGCATCGCCGCCATTCATATATGTCGAAGCATAATAGGTCGCCACACCGGGAACGATAGCCTCAGGCTTCACCACGTAAGGGATAGCGCGTTTTACAGGGATGTCACACCCTGTGGCAACAGCTGCTGCACTGAGACCAAACCCGAGGAATTTTAAAAAATCGCGCCTTTCCGTTTTTGTATGCAGGTGGTTTTCAGTTGCGATCTCATCAGCCAGTGAAAATTCACTTTGTGCTTCTTCAAGGAACTGTTCATCCCTGTTGAGATCTTTTTCGCCTACCCAAATAGAATTCTTGTTCATCTTTATTTTTTCGAAAGGAGTTAGCTTAATAATGGCATTTTTGACATTCCAGACCACCGATATCCTGGACGGTCACGTTATCTCTTTTTCCGCTGGTCAGTTCGTCGTGATATTTTGCATAGCTCTTATAATAGTCGTTGTTCTCAAACTGAACTTTGGTCTGCCTGTGACAATTAATGCACCATCCCATAGACAGGGGTGCATATTGTTGGAGAATTTCCATATCCTCTACGGTCCCGTGACACTGCTGACATTCGAGTTTTCCCACACTCACATGCTGGGCATGATTGAAATAAGCATGGTCAGGAAGATTATGGATCCTAACCCACTCGATCGGGCCCTGGATCTTCGTCTTCTGATCATTTGTCAGGGATGACTTGATGTCTTCCCATTGGTCTTTGACGATTTTCTTACCTTCCTCATCCAGGCCCGCCCTGCCTGACTCGACGAGATATTGATCTGCGATCCATTTGGTGTACACTTCCATAATCTCATCCTCGCTCATCGCATCATAATTGTCAAAATATTTGTTCGTCGAAGGGTCATAACCGATAGAAGCAAAGATTTTTGTCAATTCGGCTGTGCCATACTGGGTGCCTACTTTGATAGCCCTGTGGCAATTCATACAGGTATTCGCAGCAGGTATGACGGCGTGCTTTGAACGCCGCGCCCCGTCGTGACAATATTGGCAATCGATCTTATGCAGCCCGGCATGCGTCTCGTGGGAAAACTTAATGGGTTGCTCGGGTGCATATCCCTGTTGACGTCCCAGATTCGTCGCGTTATTTACAGTCGTATAACCACCAAGCACCACAAGGACAAATATCCCAAATGAAATGACGCCCTTGCTGGTCAGCGTTTCAAACAGTGTTTTTTGCTCGTAAGTCTGTCCCTCTTTGTTGGCAGCGAGCATGTTGAGGTTGGCGATCACCCGCATGAGAATGATGGCTAAAACTGCAAGGAAGCCAAAGAGAACCAGGTAAATCCAGGTAGGTGTTTCTGTGCTTTGTGCCGCTTCTCCACCTGAAGCGACCTGTGTCTGGGGCAAAAGCGCTCCGGTGTACATGCCATCGATATAGACCAACAGTGACTCGATGTCATCGTCTGTCAGTTCAGGGAAGGGTTGCATGACCGTGGGTTTCCATTCGTCCCAGAGTTCATTGGCCTTGGGATGGCCTTCAGCTATCATTGCCGAGGAATTCCTGATCCATTTGTACAGATCTTCCCTCGGATAATCTGCCCATCTTTCCTCTACCGCGCCAAGCGCCGGACCTGTCGCCACAGACTTCATATTCTTGGCGTGACACTGGGCACATTTATTCTTAAAAAGTGTTTTGCCAATCTCAGCGTCAGGCTGAGAAAAACTCAGGATTGGAAGGAATAATAACGAAAATACCCATATTAATCCCTTGGTTGGAAATGACCTCATTCAGTGAACTTTGTAATGTTTCCCTTTAAAAAAAACTCTCATGCGTTACCTCACCCCTCAAATCATTGCGCAAAAATAAAATTCGGCATGAGTATTACACAATAAATAATATGTCTGGTTCGCTATTTAGATTTAGTCTAAATTACTAAACAGAGATAGCAGCTTTGATATGTGGGTGTGGATTGTAATCCACAAGTTTAAAATCGTCATGTTGAAAATCAAAAATGTCTTTTACATTTTCGTTCAAAATCATCTTAGGAAGAGCCCTGGGTTCCCGACTCAGCTGTTCCCGAGCCTGATCCAGGTGATTGAGATAAAGATGCGCATCGCCAAAGGTATGCACAAATTCCCCCGGCATCAGATCCGTGACCTGGGCTATCATCATAGTTAACAGAGCATAGGAGGCAATGTTGAACGGAACCCCCAAAAAAGTATCTGCAGATCTTTGGTACAATTGGCAGGACAGCCTGCCGTCAGTCACGTGAAACTGAAAAAGGCAATGGCAAGGTGTCAAAGCCATATCATCCAACTCCCCAACATTCCATGCATTGACTACAATTCGACGCGAGTCAGGGTTTTTCCTGATCAGCCTGATGGTACGGGATATCTGGTCAATGACTTGTCCGTCAGGCGCCTCCCAACTCCGCCATTGCTTACCGTAAACCGGCCCTAAATCGCCATTTTCATCAGCCCACGCGTTCCAGATCCGAACACCATTTTCCTGAAGGTATTTGATGTTGGTGTCTCCTTTGAGGAACCATAACAATTCATGAATGATAGAGCGCAGATGTAATTTTTTTGTGGTCATCAGGGGAAATCCCTCTGAAAGATCAAAGCGCATCTGGTAGCCAAAAACGGATAACACGCCTGTGCCAGTCCTGTCGCTTTTCTGGCTGCCATTATCAAGGATATGTTTCAGCAGATCGTGGTATTGTTTCAAAGCCTCAAATTTTTATCAAATATTAAAAAAAAGATATATATCACACGTGAATCCTGGACTTTTTTTCACGACCTTCCACTTCTTCAAAGTCTTCAATCTACGCGCATTCCTCTGATTTTCGAAATTTACGAAGGTCTGTTCCTTGATTTTAACAATTAAAAATTATCTTGGAAAAAATTATTTCCGCATATGCGTCTGAAGAACCGTTTGTACACCCTGATATTGGCATTCCTTGCCCTTCCTGTTGCAGCCTATTGCGAAGGACTTGATGAAAGAATTGACAGGGCGTTTGCACCCGTCGCAGATTGGTGGGCCAGTTTTGTGATGACACCCATCCGGTTTTCAGATTCTGTCTCCATACCCATTGTGGTCGTTCTCCTCGTCCTGGGTGCCACATTCTTTACCATTTATTTTTCCTTTGTGAACATTCGGCGATTTCCATTGGCCATCAATGTCGTCAGAGGGAAATACGATGATATAGAAGGTTCGGATGAACCGATCACAACGGACACTGTGAATATTGTGGACGGCGATATCGTCGATACTATTAAAATTGAAGGACATCATGGTGAGGTCAGTCATTTCCAGGCGTTGGCTACCGCAGTTTCGGGAACTGTAGGACTGGGAAATATTGCCGGAGTCGCTATAGCGATCGCCATTGGCGGTCCGGGAGCGACCTTCTGGATGATCGTCTGTGGCTTGATCGGGATGTCCTCAAAATTCGTGGAATGTACGCTCGGTGTAAAATACAGAGACGTCGATGCGGAAGGCATAGTGTATGGAGGCCCCATGTATTATCTTTCCAGGGGATTGAAGGAAAAAGGTTTTACCGGGCTCGGTAACGTTCTGGCCGGCATCTTTGCCGTACTTTGTGTCGGGGCTTCGTTTGGAGGAGGCAACGCATTTCAGTCTAACCAGGCAGCGCAACAATTACAGACACTTCTCGGGATCACAAGCGGATCCGCGGGTTTTATCATTGGCCTTATCATGGCAGCTCTTGTCGCTGTCGTCATTATAGGAGGCATCAAAAGGATAGCCACAGTGACTGAGAAAGTTGTCCCTTTCATGGCGGCGATATATGTGATCGCGGCCCTGATAATAATTTTTTACAACTTCAGCTACATCGATGATGCTTTCGGAATGATCTTTTCACAGGCCTTCAGCCCGGCTGCGGGATTGGGAGGAATGATAGGCGTTCTGATCACAGGATTTAAGAGGGCGGCATTTTCCAATGAAGCCGGTGCGGGTTCTGCGGCTATTGCCCACTCCGCCGTACGTACGCGCTACCCTGCAAGTGAGGGTGTTGTGGCCCTCCTGGAACCCTTTATTGACACGGTCGTCATTTGCACAATGACAGCGCTGGTTATCATTATGTTCAATATGGAAGGAGCCTTTACCTATGGCAATCTCGATGCCGCCGACAATGTCATTCTCAATGCTTCTGGGGAGCACATCGCAGGTGTGGACCTGACGTCCATGGCGTTTGATTCAGTGCTTCCGGGATTTTCATATGTATTGACCATTGCCATTATACTTTTTGCCTTTTCTACGATGATATCATGGTCATACTATGGCATGCAATCGTGGAAATATTTATTTGGACGGGGAAAATTTTCCGATTTGTCCTATAAGTTCTTGTTCCTGTTTTTTGTTGTAATCGGAGCAGCGGCCACACTGGATGCTGTTATCACTTTTTCAGACGCGATGATCCTGGCCCTGGTCTTCCCGAATATGATCGGACTGTTGATCCTCTTCCCACGTGTGAAAGAGGAACTGAACAAGTACCTGGCTGCCATCGGCAAGTCTTAAGAAAAACTTTTGATGTCGTCTCAAAGTGGCTATTATGGTACAAAACTAAAATCGCTTCAGTGTTGTTTACTTGTTCCATAAACATGAATAGGGTGAAGCGGCAAACAGGCTTTAAAAGAAGTTAAAAAGAATAATTATGGATCCAGTCCAGTGGAAGACAGCAAAGGTCTACGAAGACATCACCTACAAGAAATGCAGGGGAGTCGCAAGGATTGCCTTTAACAGGCCGGAAGTGAGAAACGCTTTCAGGCCAAAAACGGTATTCGAACTTTACGAAGCCCTCACAGATGCCCGGGAGGATCAGGACATTGGCGTTATCCTGCTATCAGCTGAAGGACCATCACCCAGGGATGGGGTCTATGCTTTTTGTTCGGGTGGTGACCAACGTGTCCGCGACAAAACCGGGTACAGGGGTGATGATGGCATCGCGCGATTGAATATTCTTGAAGTCCAGCGCCTGATCAGGTTTATGAACAAGGTCGTCATCGCCGTGGTTCCGGGATGGGCCGTTGGTGGCGGGCATAGCTTGCACGTCGTTTGTGATCTGACCCTGGCCAGTGAGGAGCACGCGATATTTAAACAGACCGATGCCGATGTGGCCAGCTATGACGCGGGATACGGATCAGCTTACCTTGCCCGGCAGGTCGGCCAAAAAAGGGCCCGGGAGATTTTCTTCCTTGGCAGGAATTACAGTGCCCGGGAAGCTTACGACTTGGGTATGGTCAACGCGGTTGTCCCGCATGACAAACTTGAAGAAACAGCTTTCGAATGGGCCCAGGAGATCCTCCAAAAAAGTCCCATGGCCATCAAAATGCTGAAATTCGCCTTTAATCTCATAGACGATGGTCTGGTTGGCCAACAAATTTTTGCTGGTGAAGCCACACGCCTTGGTTATATGACCAAAGAAGCCGAAGAAGGACGCAATGCCTTCCTCGAAAAACGCAAACCCAATTTTGACGCTTTTCCGAAATTTCCCTGATATAACATAGTGACTCAGGGGTGCCTTTCATAGGTGCTTTTGAAGTCAACTATCCACAGAGAGCGCGACACGGTGAACGCCGGGATTGTATTTCTTTGAGATAAGAAACTTGATCGTTTCATAGTGTTTGGGATAAGCAACGAAGTCTATATTCTTAAGATCCAGGATCAAGACCGGAAAGGATATGATATTCCTCAGGTATTCAAAGTAGGAATCCTGGATCGACCTGAGATATTCCGCCGTAATATTGATTTCATATTCCCTGTTACGCTTCCGGATGTGTTTCAACAAGATTTCCGTGTCCCTGTGTAAATACACGAGGAGGTCAGGATTTGGAAAGTTTTTATTCAGTACGTTGAACAGCATCTGGAACATTTTGTACTCTTCATCCCTGAGGTTTTTACGCGCGAACAACAACGTTTTGACGAAACAAAAATCAGAAATAATGAAATCATTGAACAGGTCCGGAGTGATCAGTTGTTTCTGAAGCTGCTTATACCGCTCTGTCATGAAAAACAGTTCCACTGTGAAGCCATAACGCGTCGGATCCTCGTAAAACATGGGCAGAAAAGGGTTTTCATCAAACTGTTCGAGGACCATCTTTGAATTTGTCTCTGAATGGACCATCTCGACAAAAGAAGTCTTACCGCTCCCAATATTGCCCTCAATGGCAATGTAATTGTATGGAAAATTCGTTATGGTCATAAAATTGCGGCTAAAGCCATTTAATCGCGCCTATACCTCCGGTTTCATCTGTGGAAACAACAAGACGTCCTGTATCGAATCCTGGTTTGTTATGATCATCGCCAACCTGTCTATGCCAATCCCGATGCCCGCTGTTGGTGGCATCCCGTATTCAAGGGCCCTCAGGAAATCCTCGTCCAGTTGCATCGCCTCCTCATCTCCCCTCTTTCCCAATTCGAGCTGATACTCGAACCGCTCTCGTTGGTCAATCGGATCATTCAATTCAGAAAATGCATTGCAGATTTCCTTTGCATTACATATCCCTTCAAAACGTTCGACCAGGCCATTCTTGCTCCTGTGTTTCTTGGCAAGCGGTGACATTTCTATTGGATAGTCCGTGATGAACGTCGGCTGGATCAGGTGCTTTTCAACCTTTTCGCCGAAAATCTCATCGATTAATTTGCCTTTGCCCATTGTCTTGTCCACATCCACATCGAGGGCACGGGCTGTTTCGAACAAGGCTGCTTCATCCATTTCAGAAATATCCATCCCTGTGAAATGCTCGATCGACTCAAACATGGTATACCGCTTCCATGGCCGTTTGAAACTTATGGTATGTGGTCCTACCGGAATTTCTGTCGTGCCGTGGATGGCCATTGTGACGTACTCCAGCATTTCTTCAGTGAAATCCATCATCCATTCGTAGTCTTTATAAGCCACATAGAGTTCCATCATGGTGAATTCCGGGTTGTGAAAACGGCTCATGCCTTCATTCCTGAAATCTTTGGCAAACTCAAAGACCCCTTCAAATCCACCCACAATGAGCCTTTTAAGATACAGCTCGTTGGCAATGCGGAGATAATATGGAACATCCAGGGTATTGTGATGTGTTTTGAAGGGCCTTGCCAGGGCCCCGCCGTATATGGGCTGGAGGACCGGTGTTTCCACTTCCAGGTAGCCACAATCGGTCATAAACGCCCGCATGGCATTGATCATCATGGATCTTTTCTTAAAAACCTCACGCACCTGGGGGTTGACGGTCAGGTCCACATACCTCTGCCTGTATCGAAACTCGGGATCCGACACGGCATCATGAACCTTGCCTTCCGCATCTGTTTTGACCACGGGCAGCGGTTTAAGGGACTTACTCAGCAACTTCAGTTCCCTGGCGTGGATGGTGAGTTCACCCATTTTCGTTATGAAAGCAAATCCGCGGACACAAATATAGTCGCCGAGATCCAGCCATTTTTTGAAGACACTGTTGTAGAGGTCCTTGTTGTCCCCGGGGCATATGTCATCGCGGCTGACATAGATCTGAATACGGCCAGAACTGTCCTGAACCTCCCCGAATGATGCCTTGCCCATAATGCGCTTGCTGAGAAGCCTGCCGGCAATGGTCACGTCCTCATATGCAGATGCATCCTTTTCATACCCAACCCTGATCGCTGAGATTTTATGTGAAATGGCCACCTTTTCGCTGGGATAGGGATCAATGCCCAAATCGATAATCTTATTCAGGTTCTCCCGCCGCACGAGTTCCTGCTCACTGTAGTGTGTCGTCATGATGAAAAATATATATAAGGTTCAAAATTAATATTTAAATCAAAGGCATCCATGCCTACACCTAAAAATCAGGTGAATAAATCGGCACTAATGTTGCAATATCATTGGTGAGGACCTTTAATCTCCTTAAATTCGGTGCGACCAGCCGCTTATGGGAATTTCATTATCATTCATAAAGGACCTCAAGGGGGTGTTATTTATACTGCTTTCTTTGAGCGTCGTTTATGGCCGGGCACAAACCATCCTGGCCACCGAGCCCGATATTACTTTTACTCCCATTCCGGGGGATGATCCGATATATGAACACAATCTCGGTGCTTACGATGTGAGCACCTGCACATCAGTCAGAGTCGGTTTTTCCTATCAATGGAGCCTGCCATGGGCGGGAAGCGGAAACCTCGAGACACCCGATGAATGCGGATCCTGCAATGGCGACCCCTTTGACCCACAGAACGGGGATTGCAACCAATGCTGGGATTTTCTCTTTTTTCAAATCTTTCTGGACGGATCACAGCAAGCTAACTACTTGATTGGCGATGTGGGCTGGACGTCCATGGCCGGCAGTTATTCTACCATTACATGTACAAATGGCAAATCTGCACTGACCATCGAATTCGATGCCGGCGTTTATGCGATCAATCCGCTAGAATCCGTGACCATCAGCAACATCGTCATTGAATGCTGGGAAGGCGCGCCGGATATTTCGGCCAACGACCCGATTTGTGAAACAGAGCAGCTCGATCTTATGGGCAGCGCCACGGATGAAACGGTCATCACGGACTGGTTTTGGGATAACAATGCAACAGCTGATATTGATGACCCCAGTGCCAAGTCAACTTTTGCGGTAAATGCCGTGGATGGCGAGATCTTTACTTTGACAGCGACTGATATCAACAATTGTAATATGACCACATCCACATCTGTTGAAATATATGAAATCCCCATTGCCAATGACCCTTTTATAGAAGACTGTGTCTCTAACTTAGAGGACTTTGACCTGGAGCCCTATGAAGAGGATGTTAATGCCGCGGACAATGTGACCTGGTATGACGGCGATCCCAATGGCGGCGGCGTGGAAATATCCAATTTCAGCGAAGACATCACGGATATCGACCTGTGGGCCCTGGTCATTGACGGCAATATGTGTACAAATTCCGTCCAGGTCACTGTCGAGGCCATTGATCCCCCATCTGCTGAAATCGGTGGTGGGGGGATCTTGTGTGAAGCCCAGTGTACTGATCCTGGTTCAGATATTTTTTTTGTATTCCAAAACGGCAGTGGAAACTACACGATAACGCTTGAAGTTTCGGGCTTTGCCATCCCCGGCATAGCTGTTGCCACCGATCAGACCATCCGCCTGTGCTATGATGAAAGTGGCCTCACCCCCACCATAAACACAGGGACCGACCCCATTGAGATCCACATTCCAACGATCTACAGCGGGTCATTTGACATTGTCCTGACTGCAATGACTGATGCCGATACAGGATGTCCGGGAACGATAAATACCGGGACCAATGTCATCAGCATTACACTCGAGGCAGCACCACAAGCCAATGTCCCCGATCCTCTGGTAGAGTGCATTTTACAAGGTCAGAACATTGACCTGACCGTACTCAATGGAGACATCACGGGAGGAAATGCCTCACTTGAAGTCATTTATTTTTTTGACCAGGATGCCACCAGTATCCTGGCAAATCCCGAGAACCTTGATCCGTCAACACCTTCTCCTGTGTATGCCGCGACAGATAATGGAGGTTGTCTTTCAGTCATCGTGCCTGTATATTTTGAAGTGCTCCACAAACCAGAGATAGACATAATCATTAGTGCGCTGGAATTTTGTGCAGACATGTATATATTACCGGAATTTGATTCGCTTGTGACCATAGATAATGTCCAGTCACCAGGTTATTTCCTGGATGCGGACCTTCAAGTGGGTCCACTCTATCCGGGACAGTCCGTTTTTCCCGAAGACAACATCACACGGTTATACATTTACGACGCGGCAGGCCCTGATTGTGCTGATACAGTTGCAATAGATTTCCTCCTTGAAATGCCGCCTGTCATATCGGGGCCGACTGACACGATTTCAGGATGCGGAACAGTGGTTCTACCGGAACCTGAAATTGATTTTTTTACAAGCTATGA
>JBFKJL010000017.1:0-17312 GCA_041631795.1 Saprospiraceae bacterium
AGCGATTAATACTGTTGAATTATACAATAAAGCAAGGATAAAGCAAGGAAGTAGGAAGGTTTTCAAAATAGAATCTTTAGTTAAAAATAACAATGATTAAATATAACATTTAACTGTCATAAAAGCAAAAAAACTAAAATGCAATAAATACTTTGAATTCGCTTTGCAATATCTACGTATTATTTCTACCTTTGCATGCTCAATTCAATAAATAGAATCATGTACGCTATAGTAGACATCGCAGGACAGCAATTTAAGGTACAACAAGATCAAGAAATTTTTGTACATCGCCTAGAAGCTGAAGAAGGCAGTAATGTTGTTTTTAACAATGTCCTTTTAACCGATAACCAAGGAAAGGTAGAAGTTGGCACACCAACCTTAAAGGCTGATGTAAAAGCTACAATCTTAGAACACACCAAAGGTGATAAGGTTATTGTATTCAAAAAGAAAAGAAGAAAAGGATATAAAGTAAAGAATGGCCACAGACAATGCTTTACTAAAATTAAAATTGATAAAATCGCAAATACAAGCAGCGAAAATGATTTTGTGCCGTTCTTTAAGAAAAGAATCTCCAGAGAAAAAAAGTTAGGTTAGTTAATAGATTTGAAAAACAGCCTGGGCCATTCCCGGGCTTTTTTCTTTGGCACGGATATCGTGCAAAACAGTGATTGATTAATCGTCGGATTCAGTCTCTTCTCGTTCGCCTTCAGCCTCTCCTTCCTCGCCTTCTTCCAATGCCTGCTTGGCTTCTGCGCTCTTCAGAGCTCTTGGTGTTTCAACATTCGCCACCGGAATATTCAAATTATTCATAATCTCCATATCCGGTCCAATCTCGATGTCCTTGACCCTTACGGCATGTCCCAATTTCAGCTCTGAAATATCTATGAACAATTCATCGACCAGTGATTCCGGAGTGGTTTTGACTTTGACCTTGCGCATCTGCTGGACAAAGATGCCTCCATTTTTAACGCCTGGTGAAACGCCTTTAAAACGCACAGGAATTTCCACGTTGACTTTTTTACCTGGTGTAAGTGACAGAAAATCTACATGCACAATCTCCTCTGTTACCGGATGAAACTGGATTTCCTTGATAAATCCCGCATATGTCTTGCCGTCTAATTCAATGTCCGCAGCTTTGAAATCCGGTGTATAGACCAAATTCTTGATTTCGTTATGCGTGACCGAAAAATGATGGATTTTATCTCCCCCATACAAAACTGCAGGAATTCTCTTGGATCTGCGAATTTCACGTGCCCCACCCTTTCCAAATGAAGTTCTGGGTTCGCTGGATACTTTTATTTTTTGCATAACTGGTCTGTGTTTTTACAAAAGGATTGCAAAGATAAAAAATAATTTATGGCAATTTCAAGTTTCCATCAAAACTTGCGACAAGAAATTTGAGGCTATTTTCCTACAAAGAGAGCGGCGATAGACTTGAATTCGTGGGTATTTCTGATGGCTTTGGCAAACAATTTGGCACATGAGAGAACTTTAATTTTTGACGAAGGCTGTCTTAGTGGGATCGTATCTGTCACAAGGACCTCTTTCAAAACAGAATTTTCGATGTTCTCATAAGCATTTCCGGAGAGAACTGCATGTGTTGCAAGGGCAGATACACTCTTCGCCCCCTTATCTATAAGTGCCTTGGCAGCTTTGCAAAGTGTGCCGGCTGTATCCACCATATCATCCACCAGGATCACGTCAGCATACTCAACATCACCAATGACCGTAATCTTCTCCACCTGGTTGGCAATTTTTCTTTCCTTATCGCAGATGACGAGGTCACGGCCAAAATATTTAGCGAAACTGCGTGCTCTTTTTACACCTCCAACATCCGGTGATGCAAAGATGACATTGGACAAATCCTGTTTATTAAAATATGGTATGAATATGGCCTCGCCCTTGAGGTGGTCAACAGGAATGTCAAAAAAGCCCTGGATCTGATCAGCGTGAAGGTCCATTGTAACGATCCTGTCAGCACCAGCTGCCTCGATAAGATTGGCGATGAGCTTGGCTGAGATCGGGACCCGGGGTTTGTCCTTTCTGTCCTGGCGCGCATAGCCAAAATACGGGATAACAGCCGTGATGTAACCTGCAGAGGCGCGCTTTGCCGAATCAATCAATAGCAGTAACTCCAGAAGATTCTCCGCAGGTGCATTGGTGGATTGTATAAAAAATACATACGCCCCGCGAACTGATTCCTGGATGATGGTTTGCATTTCACCATCACTGAACTTCTTAACAGTGAGTCGACCCAGTTCATACCCATAATAATCTGAAATCTTTTCGGCCAGATTCCTTGTTTCAGTGCCTGAAAACAATTTTACATCAATCATTTCAAGTTGTTTGCCTCGTACACGAAAATAAAAATAACTGCTAATATTATAGACTTATAACACATCTATTGGACAGAAAATCATTTGAGAAAAAAGAACTGCAGGCCTGGATCATCCTGATCCTCCTCAGTTTTATGTGGGGCAGCTCATTTATTTTGATAAAAAAAGCACTGATCGCCTTTACTCCTCTGCAGGTGGGCTCTGCTCGAATTGTCCTGTCTACAGCAGCATTCCTCCCTGTATTTTTTTACTATTTTCGGCGCATTGAGCGATCCATCATGGTGCCGATCATTGCTGTCGGTTTATTCGGAAGTGGCTTTCCGGCATTTCTTTATGCCATTGCCCAGACTGAAATATCGAGTTCCATCACCGGGATCATCAACAGCATGACACCGATTTTCACCCTTCTTCTCGGCATCTTGTTCTTTAGATCAAAATCCGGAATTCATCAATTTTCAGGTGTTGTCCTTGGACTTACTGGAACTCTCCTGCTCATCTTCATGGGCAACGATACCGGACATGATTACGATTTTTTCCACGGAGGCATCATTGTAGTGGCCACAATCTGCTATGCAATCAGTGCAAATACTGTGGGCACTTATCTCAAAAACGTTAATCCCCTCATTATTAGCGCTCTGTCATTCGTAATCATCGGTCCCTTCGTTTGCATCTATCTTTTATCTACGGATTTTACGACCAGGATCACGGCGGATCCACACGGGATGAAGTCTTTGTGGGCATTGCTTATTCTTTCCATTGTGGGTACCTTTCTGGCCAACATTATTTATTTCCGGCTGGTCCAGCTGACCAATGCGCTATTTTCAACAACAGTGAGTTTTATTATTCCCATAGTTGCCATTCTATGGGGATTTTGGGACGGAGAAACTATTGCCTGGCAGCACTTTGCGGGGATGGCATTCATATTGACCGGAATCTACATGATCAGGAAAGGGCATCGTCCTTAGATGAGTACCACCCAGCATATTCGATATATTTTTGAGCAGTCAGCTTAATGTAGTAGTCAGCCTGTTTTTCATCCAGTGGTTTGAGTTTCTTGGCGGGAATACCGCCATAAATAAATCCAGATTCAAGAGTTGATCCCGACAGGACCACGCTCCCTGCTGCGACCACACAATTGGAAGGGATCACCGCATCATCCAGAATGATGGCCCCCATTCCTACAAGAACGTTGTCTTCAATTCTGCATCCGTGGATAATCGCCCTGTGTCCGACAGATACATTATGACCAATAATGGTATCTCCCCGACCCATAGTGCCGTGAATGACCGCTGCATCCTGAATGTTGACTCCATCTCCAATGATGATTTTATTGACATCTCCTCTGATCACAGTCTGAAACCAAATGCTGCAATTCTTCCCGATGACCACATTACCGGTGATCGTGGCATTATCACTGATCCAGGCTGATTTGTGAATCCTGGGATGCTTGCCGTTAACTGATTGAATGAGAGGCATGTCAGATTCTTTTAATGGACTTTTCCAACTTGCTGCGTTCTAGAGGGCTCCCCTGCCCCAATGGCTTGAGGGTGTATCCCGCCTTCATCAATAAGTCAATGACCCCATCCTTGCCTCCAAGATGCCCTGCCCCTACAGCAAAAAACGTGGTCCCATCCCGCATATGATCTGCCATGACAGGGATCCAATTCCTATTGCGTTGGTATAAAAGTATTTCTTCATAGCCTTCAAGGCCCTGCTCCGGATCCTCCATACTTTCGGCCATCGCTGTAATGTTTTGGGACACATACAGCTCAACCATCAGCTTGAACTGGTCGTTGTCAGCCTGGCTGCTCTTGATGGATTCCAGTAACATTTCTGCCTGGACGTTGTAAGGAATGGAATCAAATATACTGATCTGGTAATCCATGGTTTCCAGGCCATCCACATCCTTACGCGAATTCTGGGCGATCTCATAAATTTCCATTTCATACGATTTCATGTTGCCGCCGCTCTGAAAACCTGAAATATCTATTTCCCCACTCGCGAAGACAGTGAGAAACATCGGCTTTATGCGTTCCAGGAAGAATAATGGAATGCCCATCGCCCTGAAATGATCAGAAACAATCCCATATTCTTCATCCGTATAAAAATCTTTCAAAGTCTGCCCGTCCTTCATGAAAGCTTTCATCAAAATGCCCATTTGGGCCGAAATATCAAACATGTCATCCAGATCGATCTCAAATACCACCTTTTCAGCATTCTCAATTGCTGACAATGTGCCGTCAGGCCAGAAAAAATGGTCTTTATCAATCAAATGGATTGTCCCAAACAACATGGATGGTTCCTCAAGATCATGGCCACTGATTTCCCAAAGCAGGGCATTAGGTAATTCCTGGACACTGTTTGCCCCCGCAGCCTTTTCCTGAGTTTTACACGAAAAAAAGATGGCAAAACCCAAAAACAGGATGGTGCTGAACAAAAAATGAAAGCGCTTATTAATCATGAACAATTAGATTTTAACCTGATTTCCTTTGTCTGAAAATCTCGTGCATAATGATGGCAGAAGCCACAGAAACATTCAATGATTCTACCTTGCCGGAACCCGGAATTGCCACGCCATCGTCAGCCAAATCTATGATCTTCCGGTTGATGCCGACATTTTCTGAACCCATAACCAGGGCAAATGGTTCTGTAAATCCCATTTCAGATGGGGTCTTTTTGTATTGGCTGTCTGCACAAATAACCCTTAATCCCGAAGCTCTCATCTGTTCAAGGGTCTTTATAAGACTTTGCACCCGGCAAACTGGAATGTCCAGCAAAGCCCCCATGGATGCTTTTAAAGCAAAACTGTTTATCCTCGCCGAATTTTTTGCGGGAACGACAATGGCATCCATATCAAACCATAAAGCTGATCGCGCTATAGCGCCAACGTTCCTGACATCTTCAACACCGTCCAAAACAAGGATTCCCGGTGCTTTTCCTGACTCGAAAACAAAAGGAAGGATATCGTCAATATCCTTGTACTGAACGAGGGCCACTTGAGCTGCTACCCCCTGATGGTGTGTATTGCTGGCAAGTGCTGTAAGGCGTTTGTCAGGAACATACTGCATAGGCACACCGGCCTCCTTGGTCAGGGCACGCAATTCTTTTTCGAATTCACCGCGAATCGATTTATCCAACCAAACTTTTTCAATGTCTGTGCCACTTTTCAAAGCATCCAGGACAGCTTTCTTTCCAATGAGTATTTTGTCTTTTGTTTTGATACCGAAATATTTAAAATTTAAAGCAAATGTCTTCAAAAAACAGTTTGGGTATAAACAATTTAACACAATAATTATTCTTAGTATTATATTTGGCGATCAATAAACACACGCTATGAATTTCAAATACACGCTTGGTTCTATTTTTTTAATCTTTCCCCTTTTCATACATGCACAATTCGTGTCTGAAAAGATTGAGGTAGGCAAAAATTTTATTATTGAAAATATTGAATCCCTTAATCTTCTAGAAGGGGATATTAATTCTATCAAAGTCACAGACAGTTATGTGACTAAACACAACGGTGTGACCCATGTTTATTTCACACAGCACTTCCAGGACATTCCTGTGTACAATGCCATATTCAATGTGAATATCACCCGGGATGACCAGGTCATCCATTATGGCAACAGATTCGTGAGTGACCTTGCCTCCAGGGTGAATACAAGCCAGCCCGAATTGCTTCCCGAACATGCAATCCGAAACATTGAAGTGGATTTGGGTATCAAAACGGACCAGGCACCTGTTATGATGAAAAAAGTTTCAGACAAGTCTTTTCTCTTCCAGGAGACTGAATATACCTCCGCACCCATCCCGGTCAATCAATCATATGTGAAATACGGCAATGAAATTCGTCTCGCCTGGGACGTGACAATGGATATGAGTCATAATGCTGATCACTGGATTATTCACGTAGATGCCACGAATGGTGCAATTCTGAACAAACATAATTACACAGTATATTGCAAGGTAGCCCCCGGGATGCTCAACAATCAGCACAGGGCGTCCTGTGCGCATGTCCATGCTCCTTTGGCAGTACAGCCACCAGTCGTACTCGACACCTCTGATGCCAGTTACCGCGTCTATCCTCTTCCCGCAGAAAGCCCGATCCATGGATCACATGATCTCATCACCAACCCCCATCTACCCCAGGCATCTCCATACGGATGGCATGATGTCAACGGTGAGGATGGTCCGGAATTCTTTATCACAAGGGGCAACAACGTGCACGCATACCAGGATACAAATGCTGATGATCTATCGGACAATGATGAACCCAGGGATTCCAACCTTGTGTTTGATTTTACACATGATACGTCCCTGGAACCTGAACTCAATGTCGATGCGGCCATCACCAATCTTTTTTACATGAACAACATGATGCACGACCTGACCTATCTCCTGGGATTTGATGAGGTCGCCGGAAATTTCCAGGACAACAATTACGGAGCACCCGGAAATGGAGGAGATCATGTTAATGCAGAAGGCCTTGATGGCAGCGGCACTGACAATGCCAATTTCTCAACCCCACCGGATGGCGGGAGCGGAACAATGCAGATGTTTATTTGGGGTCAGAGTGCAGGTTCGGCAAGAATCACCGAACCTACTGATCTGCTGGGAGTCCTCGATGTGGGAGTCCCCTCACCGGACACCTGGGGTTTTGATTATTCCACCGTCGATGTTTCTGGAAAAATCGTTTTGGCCAAAGATGGAAACGTACAAAATCCAACCACCGCCTGCGGAGACCTTGTCAATGGCGATGAAGTCAGTGGCAATATAGCGCTTATAGACAGAGGACTTTGCCAGTTTGGCACCAAAGCCCTCAACGCCCAAAATTCAGGAGCCATTGCTGTCATCATATGCAATATAGCAGGGGTTAATGGCGGCGATGGTGAAACAGTCATCGGCATGGCCGGTGGAAATGACGGCGCCAATGTCACCATTCCTACTGTTTCTATTAAACTGTCCGATTGCAACAGGATAAAGAATTCTCTAACAGCAGGTATAGATGTAGTAGTCAATCTGAACCAACAACAGTTGGAGGGACCAGAATATTTAAGCGCGTCATTTGATAACGGAGTCATTGCCCATGAATATGGCCACGGAATCTCGAATCGATTGACCGGAGGACCTTCTGCAGCAGGATGTCTCGGCAACGAAGAGCAAATGGGTGAGGGATGGAGCGACTTCTTCACCCTTATCATGACCGTCCAGGATGGAGACAAGGGCAGTGATCCAAGAGGGATCGGTAATTACGTCAATGGGGATCCTGTGTCAGGTCGTGGCATCCGACGCTTTCCTTTTTCAACAGACTTTGCCGTCAATTCCCAGACTTATGATGACATTGTTGGACAGGGTGTCCACGGGACAGGTGAAATTTGGGCGGGCATCCTTTGGGATATCTATTGGGCTTTCGTCGATCTTTACGGCTGGGATGCCGACTGGACGAATACCGAGTCTGGCAATTTCAAGGCCATACAATTGGTTATAGACGGTATGAAATTCCAGGCCTGTTCTCCTGGATTTATCGAAGGCAGAAATGCCATTCTAGCCGCGGATGAAACCAATCACGGGGGCATTCACAATTGTTTACTCTGGGAAATATTCGCGCGCCGTGGTGTCGGTTTCTTTGCCGATGGCGGTTCATCTGACAGCCGTTCCGACGGTATCGAGGATTTTGAACCAAGACCGACGTGTATCAAGGAATTGAAAATTAAAAGAGAAGTCACCGATTTCATACAACCCGGTGAAAGTATTGGTGTATTGATCGAAGTCGCCAACCACAAAGACAGCATTGCGCCATCAGTGCAGGTGACTGAGTCCATCCCTGATGGCCTGCAATACGTTGATGGATCAGCCAATATTGAACCCACGATAAATGGATCAACGCTTATCTTTGACCTCGGAGATATGGCAAGCCTACAGGAAGAGACAATTACATTTTCCCTGAGTTCTGCCCCGTCAAACAGATCAACTCGCCTGTTCCAAAATTCAAATGAGACTGTCGATGATATCAATCAATGGGACCGACAAATCATTGAAGGTACAAACTTCTGGCAGATCAACTCTTTCTTTGCCTATTCAGGACTCCAGTCGTGGATAGTCAATGAATTTGATGGTGATTCTGAACAGCATTTAATTTATACAAGTCTTCAGGTGGACGGCAATAATCCATATCTCCGTTTATGGCACCAATATGATATGGTGGCCGCTCAAAATGGTGGTTTTATTGAGATTTCCACTGACGGTGGTACGATATGGGTAGACGCACGGGAAAAATTCATCAGGAATGGATATGCCTCCACTATTACGTACACCACATTCGCCATTCCTTCGCTTGAAGGCTTTACAGGGAATAGCAATGGATTCATTGATTCATATATTGATTTAAGTGAGTATGCTGGACAGAATATCTCTCTGCGGTTTCGCTATGGATCCATAGAGACTGGCAACAATTTTGCCCCCGACGACGGCTGGATTGTAGACGATGTGGAACTGTTAGACCTGTTTACCTATGAAACTTCTGCCTGCCTGACTTCGAGCGAAGAGACGATTTGTACGGAAGATCAGAGAACAATTGTCGATGTAGACCAGACATCAAGTTCTGAAGACCTTGTCCTGGAAGGCATTGATATGACAATCTATCCAAATCCGGCCAACGATTTCTTCACTCTCCATGTGCAGTCTGACAGGAACATTCAAGCACGGCTGTCCATTCTTACAATGGATGGCAAGCAGGTACATAATCAGGCTATGCGAATTCACAAGAACGATAACTACGTGAATCTTGATACAAAAAATTATCCTCCTGGCTTTTATATAGTCCAGGTGAATTCAGGGAACAGACTGATGACCGAAAAACTGATCATCAATTAATAAAAAAAAGAGGCTGAAATCAGCCTCTTTTTTTTACCCGATACAGAATACTTTCTTTAGAGGGTCATACCGATCTGGTCTCTTATTTTAAAATCACAAATTTCTTTGTCACCACTTCACCGACATCATTGACTGCGCGCACAAAATAAATGCCGTTGGTGTAATCTGAAACATCCAAACTATAGGTGCTTACCTCCTTTAATTTTACTTTTTGCAACAATTGACCAGTTCCGTTGAGGACCTGTAAAGAAGTCAATTGTCCGGGGAATTGTTCAATATCGATATTCACAAGATGCCTTGCCGGGTTAGGATATAATTTAATATCATCTTCAAAGGTCCAACCACTGTTTGCTGCAAGCCGGGCATTGAAACTGCTCACTGCCCAGTCCGATGTGCCGGATGCACAGTTCGCTCTTACCCTCCAGAAATAGAGGTTGTTCTTTGTCAAACCTGTAGCAACTATTGAGGTATTGGTTGTCGATCCGGATGAAGGCGATGTGAAGTTTGGATTGTCATCAAGCTCTACATCATAGCTTGTCGCAGCTGATACAGCATTCCACTCAAGCAAGGCTTCCTTACCCCCTTTTCTTCGTGTGTGCTGGAGATTGGTCGGGGCATCACATGTGGTACTGCAGGCTGGACAGTCAGGGCCACCGCAATCAATACCCGTTTCGTTGCCATTTTGCACGCCATCAGAACAGGTCGGGCAAGCTGGACAGTCCGGTCCCCCACAATCGACTCCAGTTTCATTGCCGTTTTGAACTCCGTCAGAACAAGTGGGCCCACCGGTTCCGCCACCGCAACCCTGTGAATTCACCAATCCTGCCCGGGCACCTCCTGGGGAGAATAAGGCATTCATCCTTGATGATTGCCCGGAGGTAAACAGATTCATGCACGCATCATCAGAATAATCCATATAGTTTTCAACCATATCTGTTGTACTACACGATACATGACCGGTCGCACATCCATAATTCGGGCCATCTGAAAGCGGGGTGTCAGACACAAAATCATCCACACTGCATCCGCCATCACCCCAGATATGCCTGAGATTGAGCCAGTGACCCACCTCGTGAGTAGCAGTCCGCCCGAGATCAAAAGGCGCCTGGGCTGACCCTCCCCTTCCAAAATAGGCGTAGTCTATAACCACACCATCTGTTGATGCAGATCCACCGGGAAATTGCGCATATCCCAGCAGCCCGCCGGAAAGATTACACACCCACATGTTCAGATAATCCGATGCAGGCCACGCATTCAACCCGCCACCCGAATTGAATTTCATCTGGTCATTGGCCTGAAAAGATGGTTTATTGGTTTTACGGCGCTGTATGCCACTTGTAGGGTTCCCACTAGGATCTACGGAGGCCAGGCAAAACTCAATCTGGGAATCGGCAGCTTGGGGCCATGTGTTATTGGCATCAGCATTCATCCTGCGAAAGTCCTCATTCAGAACATCAATCTGGGAGATGATCTGGGCATCAGAAAGGTTCTGAGAACCTGACTTCCACACAACATGAACGACTACTGGTATGACTATGGGATTCTTGGCTGGCACACCATCTCGGATGAAATTTTGTGTAAACTTCTCAATATCTTGCATTCTTTCCTGCAAAGAAGGATCTTCCATGAACTGTTGTTCCAGGTATTCCATTGAACCACAATTCCTTTGACCAAAACCCGCAGAAATACATAGAAGGACCAGGCATGCAATTAATGACATTTGTCTCATCATTGGTATAAAAATTTAGTTGTGAATAAAAAGTATTGATCGTGAGGGGAAATAATGACCCAATGATAAAATAATTTTTCTAAAAAATGACTCAATTCTTTAATATTATCTTGTCAAAAAAGTGTCACTCGGAATATTCTTTAAAGTATTTGAACTAAAACGGAACAAAAAAAGGGCCATGAAGGCCCTTTCGAATGAGCTGTCTAAAATATTCTACTTCTTCAACAAGCTGCCGAGAAATTTCATGCCCATGCCGAGCACTTCATCTGCCACGCTGCCGTCTCCATCCCTGTCCAGCATTCTTTCAAAAACACTGGCATTTTGGTTTGTCATTTTGAAAGACTGCTGTGATTGGCTGAGGTAGTCATGGACACCCCTTGGGTCAAGGCCTTTTTGTTTTTTAACCCGCCCAAGAGTACCCAACACCATGGGAGCAAGTTTGACAAGCAAACCCATACTTTTGTCATCATCAAGGCCCGTCATCTGGGAGAGCATGTTGATCACATTGCCTTGATTGTTACCCAATAAATGTCCAAGAATACCCGATCCGTTTGTCATGCGTGTATTTGTCGCCGGGCGCTGCCCGAGGACCATGCCCAACACATCATCGAGAATACTGCCATCGTGGTCCCTGTCAAGGGCGCTCGTGAGCGCACTCACCCCATTTTCTGAGGACGCATTCTTTGTAAGGGCTGTCATAAGTGTAGAAATGGCTCCCATGGCGGCAGCCTGTGTCTTTTGTGAATTACCAATACCCAAATCCCGATCCAGGCCATTGACCAGTTGGTCCGAAAGTTGGAATTGCATTAAGTCCATTAAATTCATCGTTAGAAATTTTTTATTATATAAATTAAAGAAGCGCAAGTCATTATGTGCGATAGGAACTTCACAATTTATGGAGTATGACCATTACTCTTCCTCTGATTTTCCCATAACCTCATCTATTGTCTCTTCTATCCTGTCTTCAACCACTTCAGCCACTGCTTTAACAGTGTCGACAACATTGGAGACGGCCTCACCGACTACACTTGTCGCAGCCGAGAGCAGTGAGCTATCTTTTTCCTTATCCCCGGTCTCATTTTTTTGTTCATCATCTTTAGTCCCTGACATGGATGCCTTGATAGAATCTGCCGCCGATTCAAGTTTTTCTTTCTGACCTTCAAGCTCCCTGGCCTTTTCTTCCATGTCTGTGGCCATCTTTTCCTTGACCTCATCCTCCGCTTCAGCAATCTTTCGCTTTTCCTCGAGCTTTTGCTGTTTTTTGGCTTCCACCTCTTTTCTTTTCTCAAGCTCAGTCTTGGTTTGGAGCATCTCATCGAGTTTCTCCTGCTTCGAATGCACCCGCTCCTCTATCATTTTAATCTTTGCCTGTCTGATCTGTGATTCCAGTTGTCCATCAGACTCATTGATCTTACGGGACTCAAATTCGATATCCCTTTTGTCTTTCTTAATCGAGTTCTCCATTTTCTGAATTGCGTGGATCAGGCCATTATATCTCCGGTCCAGGCGCGACATGGAGGATCCGCTTTCTGATTGGGGCCCGAATTTCTTTTCTTTGACTGCCTTAAAAGCACCGTCAAGCCTTTTCCATACTTTTGACCTGTCCTCCCTGGTAAAATTGCCCTGGTTAAACTCCCGTTGAATATCTTTCAACTCTTCGAAAATGGGTTTGAGCCCCAGACCTTTCTCAATCTTTTCATATATGGTATCCAGCTTTTCACCAAACGAACGTGCCTGTTCCCTAGATTTTTCCTTGAATTCTTTACGCGCGGTATTTTTCAGTTCTTTCAAAGTCGAAAACACCTCATTGGTTTGCTCCTTCAATGCATCAGCATGTTCCTTGAACAGATTCTTCTCACGCATTTGATTCTGGACTTTCGTCCAAAACCCTTTCATTTCTTCCCAGATGCTGTTTTCATATTCCGAAAGTTGATCGACTTTCTCTCTGAGATCATCGAGTTCGGACTGGTACAACTCATGTAATTTTGATGACAAGACCACAAAATGCCACTCTGCTTTTGCCCGGGTTATAATGTCTGTCCTATCCACTTTGATATTCTCCGGGAGAAGATCTTCAGTCATCGACAAAGGGCGCTCAATTGATGTGAAGGTGTCTGGAAATTTGACAGGATTGCCGGACCTCCAGTCATTCATCATAAGATTATAGAATACCTCGGTTGCCTCTTCTTCTTTAAATGTGTAAATAATGATCTTGTTTTCCTTTGCCTTGAGTTCAACGGCTATGAGAATTTTCTTTTCATTCTCGTCATTGCCCCATATTACAATTTTACTTTTCATAATCACTTAAATTGACGCTACCATTAAAATTAATGGTTGGCTAGTACGTTTTGTAAATTTTAAAAACTTACATCAATGCTTCCATAATCTGGATGGCGTTTGTGGCCGCTCCTTTTCGCAGATTGTCCGCGACAATCCATAAATTCAATCCATGCTCTATTGACTCATCTCTCCTGATCCTTCCCACAAAGACTTCGTCCTTTTTATGCGCATACTTCGGCATGGGATATAAATTGGTATGCACATCATTTTGCACAACTACTCCTTTCGAAGAAGATAACAATTGTATAACCTCAGAAATTTCATAATGGTTTCTGAATTCTATATTCACTGATTCCGAATGCCCCCCGTAAACCGGTACTCTGACTGCGGTGGCTGAGACGGCAATATCCTGGTCCGAGAGGATTTTACGGGTTTCATTGATTAGTTTCAGTTCTTCCCTGGTATACCCGTTCTCCATGAATACATCACAATGCGGCAAACAATTCTCAAATATGGGATAGGGATAGGCCATGTCATAGGAACCCTCAGTGGCAGCCTGCTTTTCAGCATTATATTGGGCCACAGCTTTGGCCCCAGTACCCGTAAATGACTGGTAGGTCGATATCACGAGCCTTCTGATGCCAAAAGCCTTGTGCAACGGGGCCAGAGCGACCACAAGTTGGATCGTGCTGCAGTTGGGGTTGGCAATGATCCTCTCACTGCCATCGAGAAGACCGCCGTTGACTTCAGGGACAATAAGCTTGATATTCTCATCCATCCGCCATGCCGATGAGTTGTCAATAACTACGGTCCCCTTCTCTGCAAACCTTGGCGCAAACTCCAGAGACACCTTCCCTCCTGCTGAAAATAGAGCAAAATCAGGCGCACTGTTAATGGCATCTTCCATCGACACAACCGTGTGCTGTGTACCATTGAAATGAACCTTCTTTCCCACTGACCTGATCGATGCGACAGGAATGAGCCTTTCAGGAACTATCTTTCGCTCCTCGAGGACTTCTAAAAACTCCTTGCCCACAAGACCTGTAACACCAACAATCGCCAGCTTCATACGCGATGAAATTTTGATCTTATAAAATTTTGCAACAAATAACCGACTATTTTTATTAAAACGGATACTTTTTAAGGTTCTATATACATTTGGAAAATGACCGGTTTATGGGCTTTTATCTTGATCATCATTTTCCATGCCTCTTTAATTGCCCAGATCAGTGATGATTTCAGTGACGGGGACATCACGGAATATGTCACCTGGTACGGTGACAGGGAAAAATTCATGGTTAATTCGGAAGGACACTTGCAGTTAAATGACAACGAGAGTGGGAAGGCCCTCCTCTACACCCCGGTTTTTATTCCCGATAGCGTTTCCTGGAAAGCTGAGATCCGTCTCCATTTTGCACCAAGCGACAACAATAACCTTATCCTGTTCCTTGCCCTCGACACGTTTATTTTGAGTGAAGCAAAAGGATTCTACATAAAGATTGGACAAAACGGCTCATCAGATGCGGTGGAACTGTATGAACAAAATAAAGATACTCAAGTCTTGCTGGCTTCCGGGCATCCGGGGTCAGTAGCCTCTGAACCGGTCCACTTAGACCTGTACATTCAAAGGCATCATAACGGATTGATGACCGTTTTGACCAAACAAGCAAATGAGGTGGTCCCCACAGTTGAATTTGAACTGGATTTTGACTCCGAATTATTTAATACGACGGTTTATTTCGGCATCCTCTGCACGTATACAGCATCAAGATCAGACAAGTTCTATTTTGATAATATCGAAATCTCACCCCTGTGGCCCGATACGACGGGACCCATGCTTCAGCTCATTGAAGTCATAAACAGCACAAGGATAAGGATTCACTTTGATGAGATCCTCGACAGACAATCAGCCCTTGATGGGTCTAACTATCTTTTCACGCCCGAATTGCATGTGCGGGAGATCCTGATCTCGAATGATTCCCCGGCATCGGTCTATATCGAACTGGAAGATGCCCTCCCGGGTGGTATAGTGACCCAATTGTCACTTAAAGGAATATCCGATGCAAATGGAAACCTTTCACCCACCATGGGTCCATTTGATCTCATTCTTATTGAGAACCCTGGTCCTGGAGACCTGTTGATCAATGAAGTACTTTTTGACCCTGAGCCAGGTGTGGAAGATTTTATTGAGCTCATCAACAACTCGGGAAAATTTCTCAGGCTCGACACGCTACTGATCAAAAACACTCAAAACAATCAGACGGTAAGACTCGGAGGTGTTCCATTTTTGCCCCCGGGTAAAATCATTGCCATTACAGAGAATCCAGGTTCCTTGAAGGCGTTTTATAACCCGCCTCTCAATGCCACAATCTATGAAAACGCCTTGCCACCCTTCAATAATGACTCTGGCAATATTACAGTTTTACCGGGAAGGAAGACCGATGAAAACCCCATTGACTCAATGGATTACAGAGACGACATGCATTTTGACCTTCTCCGCGAAACCGAAGGGGTCAGTCTTGAACGCCTCTCGACACAGCTCGGCACCAATGATCCATCCAACTGGCACTCGGCAGCATCAGCCTATAGACATGCTACACCGGGCTATCCGAATTCAACGACCTTCACTGGCAGTACGTCTGGGCCCTCTCCGGTCAATCTTCCCTTTAAAACTTTCAGCCCTAACTCGGACGGGGAAAAAGATCAGCTTATTATTCAATATCGGCTCGATAAACCGGGGTATTTAGCTAACTTTACCATCTATGATGATCAAGGCAGAAACGAAGACTACCTTTTTCGAAACTTTCTGATGCCCATCGAAGGCATTTTGACCTGGGACGGCACGATCAATGGCAGGGTCGGAAAAATCGGGATATACATCATATATTATGAAATATTCCATCCTGACGGTGATGTCTTCACAGGCAAATTGGCCTGTGTCCTGGCAGATCATCTATAGGGACCTATGAAAATGATATTGAACCATAAACTCACACAGTTTGCGTGTATCCTCGCCATTGTGATGCTCGTTTTGGTCATCATTTACCCCCCTGAATTTGCAATTTTTAAAAAAGGTGAAGTCCTTGCAGGGCATCTTATGCTGTCCATGTTATTTATGGGTATGATATTCCTTGTCTTTGATCAGCAGCGCTTAATGGTGGTTTCGCTTGCCGCAAGTGCCCTCATTGCTTTTTACCTGAAGACAGCTGCCAATGTTCATATCAAGTTTCCGGATCAAAATCACCAGCCCAATATTAATATCGCCCATATCAACCTCTCTTCGGTCAACAGGATTGACTTCAATTTGTCAAAATATCTTTCAGCACTTGAAGTGGACCTTGTGTCCTTCCAGGAAGTCACACCTGATTGGACGGATTATCTAAACAAACACCTGGGCGACACCTACCCTTATCATGTAGACCTTGTGAGGATCGATCCATTTGGGAAATCCGTTTATTCTCAATTTGAGTTCAACCAAATCGACACCATCCATTGTGGACAGGTGACAGACCTCCTGATAGAACTCAATGTCGAAAATAAGCCACTCTATATTCTGTCCACCTATCTTCTACCCCCATTCTTCTCACCTCAAAAATATCCTGCAAAGGATCATCTTAAAATCATCCAGGACAAAATCCGCCTTATAAGTGATCCGGTCATTTCTATAGGTGATTTCAACCTGGTATACTGGTCTTCGGAAATTCGCCGGTTCCTGGAAGCGTCCAATTTGTATAATAGCAGGAGGAAAATCCTTCTTTCTTCGCTCCAGGTCCCTTATGACCACCTCTTTTTTACATCCGACCTGGAATGCATTCATTTTTCTGAATTGAGTGACAACAATTCCACACACATAGGCATATTTGGAATCCTTCAGTTCAAATCCGAGGATAACCCTCCTCCAATTCCTACCCTAAGCTACATGATCCAAGAGTCTGAATGAACGTCATTTTTACAATACATGACTTTGGTGATTTGTCTGCCATGGAATTATATGACATTCTGCAATTGAGACAGGAAGTATTTGTCGTCGAACAGGACTGCGCCTACCTGGACGCAGATGGTCTGGACAAACTCTCCCGCCATGTATGTGGCAG
>JBFKJL010000018.1:0-17221 GCA_041631795.1 Saprospiraceae bacterium
CAGTTGCTCCAAACGTGTTCAAATGACTCAAAACAAATCAATTCGATCCCTGAAATTATTTGTTTCCTCTGACAATTAATTTAAAATAATTTCTTTAACTTCCGGCGACTTTTGACAAACAGTGCCAAAGGTAATGTAGATCAAACTACTTTGCATAACCCTGAAAATGGTTTGAGTGACAATCTTTTAAGCTGGGCATTTCAGACTTGTAAGATTTGAGAACACAACTTCTAAAGGTATCAGTAATCAATCATTAAAAAGCGTCAGCGTTTTTTTAATATTGATTACTGTTTACTTTTCTGCCAAATACTGTTTAAAACATATACACTTCCTTCAAGCAATTCGATTTCATTATTATCGGCATACAACATGAGATTGTCAAAGGTTTCTGCGGGAAAAAATAAATCTGACATGACAGACATTCCCTGGTCCGAAAACAGTTCAATGGATGATTTATCGATAAAGGCGTGCAAATTGATGGTATCTGGGTTTGTAAATGTGGAAGCCCATCTCGGGTTCCCGAATTTTTCGTGGAAGCTCACCACCCCGGAATTGCCCCGGTTCACATAAATACGATTCTTTTGGGGAACAGCGCCAAATGCTAGGAAAGAATAGATATCTTTCGAATACCAGATCTTTACGCTGTTCTTTTCCGGTCTCCTAAATTTGAGGATGACCTCATAAAGTCCATTCTTATTCCGGACATCCTTGAGCAGATCATACCTTTTTGTGACCATCTTGGGCTCAAGTTTGACTTCCTCGGTACGCAAGGATGACAATTCCCGGGCAGGCTTTTGAGTCAGGTAATACTTATCGTCATGGAAGTATAGACCCAATTCACGCGGTATGGTCATGGCGCCCCGCCATCTCTCTGTCGGCACCAGTTGAGCGTAGTCCCAATTGCTCATCCATCCGATAAATAGTCTGCGTCCGTCTGATTCAGGGATGCCAGACCATGTGACCCCGGCATGGTTGTCTCTTCCGTAGTCCAGCCAGTAAGTATCGTCAGGGTGTGCATCACATGAAAACGTTTTGCCATCAAAATCCCCGATGAAATACTGCGTTCCGGAACCACCATATGGGCCCCTTGGATTAATGCTAACGATGAGTACCCATTTTGTTTCTCTCGTGTTTTTGACTTTGAGCTGGAACAGGTCCGGGCATTCCCATTTGCCTGCATGGGCCCCGTATTTTTCTCCAAAGGCACTTTCAAAAGTCCAATTTTTCAGTTTTTTGGATGAATAAATATGGACCCGGTCTGGTGTCAGGTCATCCCGGGAGGGAGAAGCCACAATACTCATGATCCACTTTTTGGTGGCTTCATGCCAAAACACCTTTGGGCCCCGGAACGCTCTCAGATCTTCATCCAGGACAGGATTACTGTCATATTTTGTCCATGTCCGGCCCTTGTCATTGCTGTAAGCTAGGCTCTGAACCTGGGACTTCCCATCCTCATCTCGAAGGGATTGGGTAAATATGGCCACCAGAGGTGGGCCATTGACGCCAAATCCAGATGTGTTGTTCTGGTCGACAACAACACACCCCGAAAAGATATAGCCAATCTCATCGGGATACAGTGCTATGGGCAGGTGCTCCCACCGCGCCAGGTCAGAACTGACAGCATGCCCCCAGTGCATGGGACCCCAAATGGTAGAATCCGGGTAGTATTGATAAAAGAGATGGTATTCACCTTCATGAAAGACCATGCCATTCGGGTTATTCATCCAGTTTTCCCGGGGAGAAAAATGAAATTGCGGCCTGTACTTTTCCTTATATACCGGCGCTTTTTCGACACTTTCCCGGTGATCAACATCACGACATGAAAAACACCAGACCAGCACAGAAAGGACCGCAAACCACTTGAGTATTGTTGCCATGATCAATTTGATATCAAAATACAAAAAAGGTCAGACATTCGATGATCACCAAAATGCCAGTGTCATTAATGGATCAGGTTCTTTTCAAGCTCCTCAAGGGATATGCCTTTCGTTTCCGGCATCATAAAGAGGACAAATAACAACTGCAGGACCATCATGCCCGCGAAGAAGGCAAAAATGAATGCACTGGTAAAATGGGTTAAGACCAGTGGTGTGACCAAGGTGATTAAGGCTGCAAAAACCCAGTGTGTCCCCGAACCCAGGGACATGCCCGCGTCCCGGACAGCGTTTGGAAAAATCTCGGAAATAAAAACCCAGATCACAGCCCCCTGGCCGATCGCATGGGATGATATAAACACACACACAAAGACCACCACCCAAATACCCTCAGCCCCAGCGCCAAATGCCCACGAGACGGCTGCAAGCGACATGATGTAACCAATGGAACCTATAATCATCAACTGTTTTCTGCCCAGCTTGTCTATGAGATACATCCCTAAAAGGGTAAAAATAAAATTCACAACGCCAATGGGAATGGCAGCCCCAAGAGTGCTGTCGGCCTCTATTCCCGCTGAATCGAAAATTCTTGGTGCATAGTAAAGGATGAAATTAATGCCTGACAACTGGTTGAAAAATGCCAGGAAAAAAGCCAATATTAAGGGCCACCTGTACCGTCTTGAGATCAGCTTCTCTGATTGGCTATCCCGGAGTGATTTTTGGATGGTGGCGATCTGTGCTTCGACATCGCCTTCCGGCTGAATTCTTCTGAGAATCTCTCTCGCACCTTCCACATCTCCATTCTTCAGGATCAGCCATCGCGGGCTGTTCGGAACGCCTAATACCATCAATGTGTATATCAAAGCCGGCAAGGCTTCTATCCCAAGCATCCACCTCCAGGCCTCAGCCCCAAGATACTTGCCGAACAGATAGTTCGACAAAAAGGCAACGAGGATCCCGAATACAATGTTAAACTGGTATGCAGCTACAAGGCGACCTCGTCGCTCCGCAGGTGCAATTTCTGAAATGTAAATGGGCGCTGCAACAGATGACGCACCCACACCCAAACCACCGATAAACCTGAAAAATGAAAATGTATATGGATCAGGAGCAAGACCGGAACCCAGGGCTGAAACACTGTATAAGACCCCAATCCAGAACAAAGTCTTCTTTCGGCCAAAAATATGACAGGGCAATCCCCCAAATATGGCACCGATGACCGTCCCCCACAAAGCCATGGACATGATAAATGTGCCGTGAAAAAGCGGGCTGGTCTGCCATAATCTCTGGATAGGCTGGTCAGCACCGGAAATGACAATAGTGTCAAAACCAAACAAAAAACCAGCAAGAGCCACTGTAATCGACCAATAAAGTAGGTTGCGCTTCATTTTATTTTAAGCCTGAATTGAAGGTATTCTTTGAAACTCCGTCAGTTATCTTCATTGCAAGACTTTAGCTGGTAAAACCTCGAAGGATGTCAATTAATCATCCGAGGGCTCCTGCTCACCAACAGGTTCATCCGTCGTTGTGAGATAAGTTGTCCCATCACTGAAATTATAATAGAAGAAGATGGGCTTCTCGTACCTTAACAGGTCCACAAAAATGGGATATTTGGATCTGTCATGATTGACATAAAATGTGATGTGTGGAGTGCCTTCACCTTTGGTCCTGTTTTTGGGCACACTCCCATCCCAGAACTTCATGATGACACGGCCCGAAGGAATTTTAAATTGTATGGAATAATCAGCATGACCCTGTGTATTCTGATCGTAAAGGAATATTTTGTACATACCAAATTCCTCGATGATAAAGTTCTCCATTGCTTTTCTGTTGTGAGATTTAGAAAAATATACCAAATATGACTATCAAAGCGTAATTTATGATTTCTTTGAGAAGCCGTTTCAGGTGGAGTTCAATTTTTTATATACATTAGCTATTTAGACGTATTCCAAATAATGAAATCTCTTACAGATCTGAAAACCGGAGAGAAGGCCATGATCGTCAGGATGCCCGAAGACGCATTGACAAGGCACAAACTCATATCCCATGGCATTCAGGTCAGTCAGGTCGTTACCTTTGAAAGAACTGGTTGGAAAGGCGATCCCATTTGCATTCTTCTGAATAACAGGCTCATCATCCTGAGGAAAGCTGATGCCAGCAGGATATTTGTTTCACCCCTTGATGAAGCATCGACGAAATGAAAACAGCCCTCATTGGCATACCAAATTGTGGCAAAAGCAGCTTGTTCAATTACCTCACGGGGTTAAATCAGAAAACGGGCAACTTCCCCGGGGTGACTGTCGAGAAGAAGAAAGGCTATGTCAATAACATTGAAGTGATCGACCTGCCCGGCATGAATCAATTGCCCCCGACCACCCTTGATGAACAGGTCAGTCTTTCAGAACTGACAAATAAGGATGAACCTCTGGATGGTGTCATCTTTGTTGCCAACGGCGTGCAACTGCAGCAAAGCCTGATGCTTTTTTCCCAGATAGCAGACCTTGGATTGCCTTCCGTTTATGTGATCAATTTCAAAGATGAACTCGACAAGAACAAACTCACAATAGATCAGTCAGCCCTGGAGGATCAACTCGGATGCCCGGTTATTTTCACCAATTCACGCAAGGGTCATGGCATTGACCATTTAAAAGAGCGTATTCAGGCCAACGATTTTTCCATACCACATTCATTCATCAGGAGTTCCTATGACACCTGGGATGAAAGTGGCCACCTGGAAAACACCTACAGTAAAAAGATCATGGCCATCGCCTCGGATCTGACACCCGCAGATGAAGAAGCCTTTGAACTGGATATATTCAGCAGGCAGAAAATCATATCAGGCATTATGGACAAGGTGACGAATTTTTCCAGACAACATGAATATTTCCGAAAAACGCGTCTTCTTGACAACATCCTGCTTCATCCTGCCTGGGGCACTCTCATTTTTCTCGTAGTTCTCTTTTCGATTTTTCAGTCCATTTACGATATGGCCCAATGGCCAATGGAACTCATGGACGGTCTTTTTGGCTATTTTTCGGAACAGGCACGAACGGCCTTTGGCGACAGGTGGTACGGGCAATTGCTCGCTGAAGGAATTATTCCAGGTATGGGCGGTGTTTTGATCTTCATCCCCCAAATCGCCATCCTGTTTTTCTTTATTGGCATCCTTGAAAGTACAGGGTACATGTCACGCATCTCTTTTCTTTCGGATAAACTGATGCGCCGCTTCGGTCTGAGTGGGAGCAGCGTTATTCCATTGATGTCAGGCATCGCTTGTGCCATCCCGGCCATTATGTCTACACGGACCATCAGCAACCATAAGGAACGCCTGGTCGCCATTTTCGTCACACCATTTATGACCTGCAGCGCCCGCCTCCCGGTGTACATTATATTGATCGGTTTGATTTTTCCATCAAATATCAAACTCGGCCCCTTCAATGTCCAGGGGCTTGTGCTCTTTGGATTGTATATGATCGGTCTTATCGCAGCCTTGCTTATGGCGTGGCTCGTTTCCAGGTTCATATTAGTTCAAAACAAACAAACATGGATCATTGAACTGCCGAAGTACAGGCTGCCGAATTGGAACAACATCTTCTTGCTGTTATACACAAAAACGAAATCGTTTGTCCTCGAAGCAGGAAAGATCATTTTTATCATATCCATCATTTTATGGTTCCTTACTTCATACAGTCCTCACAAGAAAGCCTTTTTCGAACAAAACGAAACCGAACTTTCAATGGCTATATCGGACAGCGAAAAACTGGCCTCTGAAAGCCAGGCATACAGGCTTCAGTACTCTTACGCCGGATACCTTGGAAGATCAATAGAACCTGTCTTGACACCACTTGGATATGACTGGAAGATTGGCATTGCCCTGATCACTTCTTTTGCAGCCAGAGAAGTTTTCGTAGGTTCCATTGCCACCATCTACAGCATCGGAAGTGAGGACGATGCCACCATCATTCAACGATTGCGCAATGAGAAAATTCATGGCACTGACCAACCTCGATTCAATTTAGCCACCGCATTTTCACTGTTGCTTTTCTATGCCTTTGCGATGCAATGCATGAGTACCCTTGCAGTGGTTAAAAAGGAAACAAACTCATGGAAATGGCCGGTAATCCAGTTCTTCACCATGACTGGAATTGCCTATGTCGTGGCCCTGGTCGCGTACCAGGCCATGCAATAAACCGGACGTAACAGACTAACATGGAGAGAGTTTAATAAAACTTTAATACTATTTAACTTCCTGAGATCGTTCTACATCCCAAATTGATATTATGAAACGGATTGATTCATTACTGGAACTTGCCCTGATCGCCTTTTCTGTCATCATGATAGGTGTCATCCTGGAACAAACAAATTTTTCTGATGTAAATCCATCCGTGGAACCAATCGAATTCGACGTGATGCCTGTCGCAGAAAATTCCAAGATCTTCATGCTGCCTGAGTGGGGTTCAAATGCCTGACCGGCCTGAGCTCGCATAAGGTGCCCCAATGACCGTGAGAATCATTCCTCGGCCTCTGCGCCTCCCGCCGAAAACCCCACACATCCCAGTCTTTCTATACTGACCGTCACCTGGTCTCCGGCTTTAACATATTCTGCAGGTGTGGCGGCCCCGGCGAGTATAATGGCCCCGCGGGGAATGACAAAATTGTATTGTGCGGTGAGCCTTGAAGCGTGGATGATTGACACTACGGGGTTACCCAGTATCGCTGTAGAGGATCCTTTATGTACCAATTCGTCGTTAATCCAAAACTCGATGGCCAATTTATCGATGTCCTGTTGAAAATGTTGCGCATCACCTATGATATATCCCGACGAAGAACAATTATCAGCAATAACGTCTTCCAGGGAGAACTTGAAATTCCTGAATCGGGAATCTATGATCTCGATGGCCGGTGCCATTTGACCGATAAAGTCCTGAACTTCATCCATGTTGATTTCCCGGTCAATGGCCTCGCTGGTGATAAAACAAATTTCTGGTTCTGCCCGAGGGTGAATAAATCTGTCTATACTTATGATAGATCCATTATCGATATGCATACCATCAGTCAGAACACCCCAGATCATGTCATGCACACCCATTTGTTCCATCTTGGCATGGCTGGTAAAACCCATCTTGATACCTGTAATACGTTCTCCCCTCTTGACCCGGCGCTTTATGGACTCAGCCTGGATGGCATAAGCCTGGTCCAGCGTGAAGTGGTGCATTGTGCTCAATTGATTGACGGGCTGACGCTCATACGCTGCATTATCCAGTATTAAAGCATTCTTTTTTATATTCATTGTTCATCAATAAGAAATGAAAATAAAAACCCCGACAAGTGCACGGAATTAAATTTAGTGTGCTATGCAAATATGGGTAAAAAGAAAGAATCCTCCAGAGTTTATATTTCAGAACATAAATAATGCAGTCCCTTATACACGCCCATCTGAAGTATCTTTCGACCACATCCCGGACAAAAGCGCAATACTCCTGAGATTGACCAGTTTCAAACCGATCCTGATCAAGAGGTACAACTGGCTCAACAAAAAAGCCAAAAGCAAAAGATGTCCCGGACGCGTATCGAGATTTTTCCTGGCAAGGAAGTAAAGCAAAAAGAAAAAAGCCATGACAACCATGTTCACCAGGTATAATCCTGCTGCATTCAGAAAATGCCTGAAAACATGCTTGAATGAATTGATCAGGGGTATCGTGATCAATGACCTGTTCATACGATATACGTAAACCTTGGCATAGTCACTCATCAGCATGACGGTGGTGGCCACACCAAGGTATAGCGGAAAGATCTGTTTGACCCGGGCTATAAGGGCATGATCACTTTCAATTTTCAAAGGGTTCAGCCCCTGGCTGCTGAAAAGATTCCAAAAAACCAGGAGGATGACCACATGACCAATGAGAAAATACAAGGTCAGCCTTGTATAGCGCCAGAAATATTGTACTGCAGCATTTAAAAAAGTACCAGCGGAGTATTGATGCGGGTTTCGGACCAGGACATCCAGGATGCCTCCCATGAGAAATATGGAGATCATAAAATAGAATATGAGGAGGCTGAGAACCAACTGGATAAACAACTGAAGTCCGCCATCATATTCCCGGATAAAATCCGTGATGAGGGAAAAATTAAAATCGTTCACACTTCTTTCAAGCGCCATGCTCTGGCCGAACGAAGTTTCGATATAGTTGAACAATGGAACCACAAGGATCATGGCGACAAGGACATTAATACCATACAACCATGCCCACAATTTCCAATGTTTAAAGATGGATGTGACGCTTTGCTTGTATATGCGGAAAATATTCACTTTATATCAGAATTGTCATTGTTTCCATGGCATGCTGAATGCCGGTGATGATTTGATAGATGTATTTGCGTATGCTGTTTTTCTTTTGCGAGACGATGAAACTGTTGTTTAAAAAATTGCAATCCATATTATTTTTCCTGAACGGATCAACTTCAGCCGAAACAATTCTCTTCTCAGATACATATTTAAAATCAAACGCCCTGGCTTTACCATCCCATTGTTCGAGTACGGAGGAGCCGTCGTTAAACTTCACGAGGATCTCCACCGGTAACCATGCTTCACCTAGCCTGTGGACCACCACTGTAGATTCGTACCCTTCCTTTGAATTGTTCAAATCCAGGGGAAGGCAGTTCTCGGTATCATTGACAAAACCAGCACTGTGTAGCATTTTTCTGTTTGTAACAGATGCTACAGCATAATCACAGGCTTCAGTACCGTAAATAAATTGATCAAAGAACCAATGGATTGAATCTCCAAATGTATGGCCATAGTGTTTTGTGACAACCTCATTGGCCACTTCAATCAGATCACGACCACAGGGATGCCTGAATTTCCACCGTTCAAAATAGGTTTTCATCATGTCGTCAAAGACCTCTTGTCCAATGAGGCCCTCGAGCGTTTTTAAGGCCATAGCGACCTTGTTGTAAGCGATGGTGCCGTATCCCCCGTATTTGAATTCCCAGCTTTTCCTGTCATTTCCGGCAATCTTTGGATTGGGTGAATTCAAGAATTCATACCTGTTGTATTCCCCATTTCCAAATTTCATACCCAGCCATTTGACCTGGGATCTGTCTGCCCCACCGTAATGGTCCATGATGCGGGCTTCATAATATGATGTGACACCCTCATCCATCCACGCCTCTTCCTGTTCATTCGACGCCACCATCTGCATGAAATACTGGTGGATCAATTCATGGGTCACCAGCGTTTCCGGCGCCTTGAACCCCTCCGGAAAGAAACAAAAGCTCAGAGATGACACGAGCATTGGATACTCCATGCCTCCCGTAAAAATGCCATGGATGGGCGGGTCGACAACTGTGAGAACTGGATAGGGATAGGGGCCTACATGAGCATGTAAATACTCAAACGCATTTCCAATAGCATTGAAATATCTTTCTTTAAAATGCTCATGGCCAGGGTACGTCAGCAATGTAATGTCAATATCTTTCCACTTATACTTGTTCTCGATAAAATGCGGAGAAGTCGCCCAGGTAAAATCAATGACATCTTCAGCGACAAATCGCCAGGTCGACTCACCTCTGTCTTCCCGCCGTTCTTGTAGAACACCAGAAGCACCGACGACAAAACCTTCCGGTACTGTGATCGAGACATCGTATACACCAAAATCGCTGTAATATTCCCCTGTCGAATGATACTGGTGACAATTCCATTGATCTACTTTGGCATAGCGCATTCCTGCTGGCTCATAAACACCCAGTTTGGGAAACCATTGTGCCATGAAGTAGTATTCACGGTTATACCCCGTTCGCACCATGGACTTCGGAATCCGCGCTTCCCAGTCAAACCGGTATGTCGCTGTTTGACCGGGCAACACTGGTTCGGCCAGCCCTATCCTGAGAACGGTCTTATCGTTGTCATTGCCGTCATCAGGTTGTATATATTCCAGGGAATCCGTCAATATGTGTCCTGATGCATCTTCAAAATGAGTGATTTCAGACCAACTCCAGCCGCAATCGTCTTGAAGCGCTGCATTCAGAAATCCCCGGATCCAGATACTTTCTTCCATGAATGTCGATCGCGAGCTCCTAAAGGCATTATAGTACATATGCATTTGTAATTCAGAAACCGGTTGATCGGAAATATTCTTCCAGGACATGACCGTGCTGGCTGTCAGGGTCTTTTGTGCAGTATCCAGTCGAATTTCCATCGTGTAGTTGGCGATCCGGGGGGACAGTTGACCATGAAGCCCAGTGATTTGAAATGCAAAGAGCAAGAAAGTAAAACAACTCAGCAGGTCAATATTTTTATTGCCATCCATCAATGGAATGTTTAGCGTCTTGATCATAGCTCCTCTTCCCTGTCATATTGAATCGAAGGCCGGTAACCCGTAAATGGCATTTTAAGCATCTCCAAGATATTGGCATACTCCTTCGGCGCCATGTAGGTGTCCAGACCATACTTGAGCCGCGTATTATCAACTTTGACAAAGGTTTTGAAGATCCTGTCCCAGAATGAAAATATATTGCCATAATTGCTGTCCGAATATGGCATCCTGTAGTGGTGGTGGACCCTGTGCATATTAGGTGTGCAAAATACCAGCATGATGGCATTGTCCACCCATTGTGGCATGGACACGTTTGAATGATTGAACTGGGACAACACGACGGACAAGGACTGGTACAGAAAGACCAACCATATTGGCGCGCCGGCAACGATCACTGCCAGAATGGTGAATACAAACCGGAAAACACTTTCCCCGGGGTGGTGCCTGTTGGCCGTCGTAGTGTCAACATTCTGATCCGTGTGATGGATAACGTGGAATTGCCACATCCACCAGACATGATGCTCAATATAATGAATGAGCCATGCGCCGATAAAGTCCAGTAGAAGCAGCCCCACAGCAATGGCCAGGACCAAAGGCATTTCCACCCATTGAAGGACGCCAATTTTGCTCTCAACGACCCAATCCGATGCCTTAAGCAAGATAAAGGCCAGCGAAAAGTTGACCAGGATCGTGGTCAGGGTGAAAAAAACATTGATCGCCAGATGCTTCCACCGATCATAGCGGATCTTGAAAAGAGGGACGAATGACTCAATGGTGAAGAAAAATGTCAGTCCACCTACCAACACCATCGTCCTGTGTGTGGAAGGCATATTGCTGAAATAATCTATAATACCATCCATTTTATTTTTGGGTCCAATTTAATCAAAACCTGAATCATCGAAAGCATCCTTTGTCATGAAATCAAGAGCGAGCTTTTTTGTTTGTGACTGTTTTGGTATTTTCGGAGTGACTTCGGAAAAAACCATTTGTCATGGCGTGCGACGAGTTCTAATTTCTTGGTATGCCAATTGGTCATTTTAAAAAAATGCGTTGAAAACACTTTACAGAATTCTCTTCGTCCTATTTTTTACGATCGATTTCACTTTTGTCGTTTTGACGGTTTGGGCCCGTGTGTTCCCGGGTTCATCACAAGGCTGGGAAGCCCTGACCGGTTTTCCGGGTCTGGGGATGATCCTCCTGATCACCGGTCTTATTGTCGGGACCATTCTGCTCAGGTTCATTCGCGAGCATCTTCTCTTCAGGATGGTGCTTTATCACGGGATATTGGCCGCATTGATTATGGCAAGCCTCATTATCATCGCACGGTGATTGTGCATGTAGGTTTTGCCATCGATTTTGAAATGCCCAGGACGTGGACCCAGGTGCTTCAAACTATATAAAGCATCACCCCGTGTCAAGATGTGATCTATTCATCTGTCTGAGATCATTGTGCCTGCACGGACGCGCTGACATCCATGTCGTCGATGGCGATCATTTCCCTCATGGCCTTCCTGTAATGCGAGGGACTCTTACCCGTGACTTCCTTGAAGACTTTTGTGAAATGCGAAAAGTTATTGAATCCGCTTTCATAACAAACTTCAGTAATACTGATCTTCTTTTCGGCAATGAGCTTGCAGGCATGGACGACACGGTACTCGTTGACAAAACGTGTAAATGTCTTTCCTGCGAGTTTTTTAAAATAACGGCAAAATGCAGGCACTGTCATATTGACCTCGTTGGCGATCATATCGAGGCTGATAACATCAAGAAAATTGTTTTCAACAAACCGATAAATGATCTGCGGTCTGTTGTTGTCCTCCAGATTCACTTCAAAGGAATATCCGGTCGCATTCAGGATCTCGTATCGTTTGGCACCTGCCATATCCCGCAGGATGTCCAATAATGCATGAAGTTTTTCAAAGGGTTGCAGAGCCGGCAATTTTTCCATCTTGGCGCCAATCCTGTACTTGTCCCTGCCCGAAAAAGCGATTCCGTAACGCGCCTTTTCAAAAAGCAACTTGATGTCCTTCATTTCAGGGATATTGAAGAATCCCTCACCGAGGAAATCGGCCCTGAACTGAATGATCGTCTCGGACTCATTTTCGGTGAGCCTGTCTGTAAACCCGTAGTGTGGTAGATTGGATCCGATCAAAACAAGTTCTCCATTATTGTAATAGGAGATATGATTCCCGATATGGCGCTTTCCCTTGCCACCTTTGACATATACGAGTTCCAGTTCGGGGTGAAAATGCCAGAAAGGTTTTTTCAACTGGGGGCTTGGGTCCCTGTACTGTTTGACCGTAAAAGAATTACCGACAACGGGTTCAATGATCTCAAGACTCGCTTTCTTTTTCATGCGAAATATTATTAGGTATCATCAAATCTATTGAGCAAAATTACATCAAGTATACATAAGATTAACACATATATGTGCTATATTAACATTAATATTACGTTAACATTTTATTAATGTAAATCTAGCACAGAATCTTATCAATCTGCTGATAGTAATCTATTGATCTACCCCATAAGTTTGCATTGTATTTATTCACATTTTTCTAATCATTAAATTATTAATGCCATGAAAACATTAAAGTTGGTTATAGCAATGCTTACAATTCTGGTAAGCTCAACTTTCGCAAAAGCTGCGGGAGAATTCAAATTTAACGTCGACAAGACCAAGGGCAATGCCTTTTATGTCGAATTCAAGTACAGTAAGCCGACCGATATCTCGGTACGGATTGTGGACAATTCCGGAAAAAAACTGCTCAACGAATATTATGAAAATGCTCATTCGATGATTAAAAAATTCCGATTGGTTGATTTTGCTGACGGAACGTATGATTTTATTATCCGCGAGGATAGCAAAACGACGATCAAGCCATTCACAATCGATGGCGGCATGGTGCAATTTCTCGATAAGCAGAGAGATTACTTTAAACCATCTGTCAGAATGGTTGACAGCAGGCTTTACGTGGACTTGCTGGCTTTTGCTGACAGGCCAGTCTATATGAAGATCGAGGATCAAACAGGCGAGATCCTTTACTATGAATCCGTAAAACAAGTTAAAGGGCTAAAAAAGATCTTCAACACTGAAAAGCTCAAAAAAGGCAAGTACGTTTTGACAATGATGAACAACGATATCATGTATTCACATCCGTTCAACATTGTCCAGTAATTTTCAGAAAACTTCTGACGAGTGGGGAAACTCCTTTCCCCACTTTTTTTTTCTCAATCCGCCTTCTAATCCTCACGCCTTTTCTGGCCTGTCGTCTTCTCTTGTCAGGTAAGATCCCTTCCGCTCCAGGAAATGACCAGGGACGCCTTTTCCCATTCTTTGAGTCGTGAGGACATCATGTCCCCGGGGTCTGCAAAGCCCATTTTGTTGAAAAACCATAAAATATTGTAAAAACGACACGAATTCTGGAAAATTTGATCAAAATCCTTTGTGCGTTAACTGTTTCTGTCGTAATTTTGGGGTGTGCCGGGGTTAAAGGATTCAAATGTTTAGAATCACCCGGTAAAAAGATTGCACAATACAAAAGAAAGATTGTTTTCAATTGGTTTTTTGGGGTTATGCAGGATACTGAGAGCTTTCAAGGTATCCTGTTTTTTTATGGAGTAAACTCCACTTCTACAACACCGAGCGTGTCAAATTCAACTTTTATGACATCTCCTCCCTTCACATTGACCATCGGGGCCAAAGCGCCTGAAAGAATGACATCACCTTTGCGCAGTGGCTGTTCCCTTTCGACCATCTTATTGGCCAGCCACAACACCGCATTCAGCGGCGATCCGAGACAATCACTGCCCTTGCCTTCCACAACCAGTTCAGTATTTTTAAACATTTGCATAGATGTTTTCAGAAGGTCAATATTATCCAGTTTGACAGGTTTGTGAGCCAGGACGAAATGACTTGATGACGCGTTGTCGGCGATCGTATCCGTGATAGCGATTTGCCAGTCCCTTATGCGGCTTCCCACAATCTCTATCGAACCCAAAACATAATCAATGGCATTGATAACATCGGTCAGGACCATGTTTTCCATCTTAAGATCATTCTTGAGCACAAAAACGATCTCAGCTTCTACCTTGGGTTGCATCAATTGCGACATGCTGACCTGGGAACCGTTCAGGATTTCCATGTCATTGAAGAGGATGCCATAGTCGGGTTCTGTCACACCGATCTGGGCCTGGACCCTTTTTGAAGTCAGTCCGATCTTCCTGCCGATAATCCTGACATCTTCGTGCAGTTTATAATTCGTATTGATATTTTGGATGAAATACGCTGCATCGTGATCAGAAGTCCCGATGACCTTGCTGATAGGCTCGATTGGCACACCGGTGTTCCTGGCCTCCCTGAGTCGTTCAGCTAATTTTTCAAGTAATGCTAAATCCATTAAAACAAATCAATTTTTTACAATGATAGTAGAAATATAGTTGTGGTCAACGCAGTGATTTCATTTAGAATTGTCAATGATGACAACAAATTAGAATAATTTCTCTATGTCAGGCAGCGACCTTATATTCCGAATCGTTTTGCAATAAGTAATAAATATTCTGTTTATAGATGTATAAACATAATTTATAATTACACATTTGAAAATTTACTCAATTTTTTATATATTTTCATTAAATTCTCGTATATGAACTTATTACTTTTACTCGCAGTATTACTCTTTGCTGGTATTGTGACCATGATTCTTCATGCATTTGATATGCTCCCTGACTAATAAGTAACTGTCTGTCAAGGCTTTACTATTATTTTAAGGGAATTTGAATCACGTCATAAATACTTTTTTCTCTTGCGCACAGCAACAGGCGAAATGGGTTGTGCGCATCACTAAACCTGATCTTTATTGATCGGGCTCTGGAAGTATTTTGCATTTCTCAGGATCAAAGTTTAAGGAAAATTGTAATTCTTTACGCCCTTTTTGAATCAAACCTATTCCATGCTACCCGGGAAAGGATTAATGTCTTTCCTTCAATCAACTGCTCCGGATTATGTCTCAAATTATCAGGTCAAGACTTTGAAAAACGACTAATGATCACCTGTCCATTTTGGAGTTAGTGGTTGACTTGCTTAAATAATAAAATAAATTCTTCAGTAAATGCGATCCTGGTCACCCCTGTTCAGGATCACAAGGGCAGCGATGACGCCGGGCACCCAACCACAAAGTGTCAGTAAAAGGACAATGACAATGGACCCGCATCCCTGGTCAATGACGGCGAGCGGGGGAAAGATGATGGATAGGATAACTCTGAATAAACTCATTGATTTTTCTATTTACCATGTACAATGCTGCAACCTGCACTCATAGTTTCCTCGATTCTACAAATGAAAGATAATTATCGACTAATTGAGAAAACCTGGAAGGAAAGCAGATCAATCAATCAATGATTTAAGATTAATGCTGTGTATGGGCCATTAAAATCAGGAATTTGGTTCAACTTCAGCTTTGACTTCAACTTTACCTTAACTGCAATCGGATGACTGTATTAACCCGGGGTTATTGTGCCAGCACCAAAGACAATATCGTGGGACCGCACATAATGGCATTTGGCACTTCCAACATGGTTCTTATCCCAAAAACCAATCCTCTTTCATCATTTAGGTACATTCATTGGTATTTTGCCCAGACCGGGCAGAGGTCGTCTGGGTGTGTTGATATCCAGGTTCGTCGGGATCGCTGGCATGATTTACAATAGTCATTTAATTTACCATGATCCCATGCGCCGGTGCAAGAGCTTTAACATGAGCATAATATTCAACCTGAGGCTCCTGAAATCCTATGCTGCCTTCGACCTCTTCTTTTTTGACTTTCAAGCCCTTGACATCGAAGGCATGTCCTTTTGATGAAACGGCCTTCAACGGATACTTTTGGCCACTTGTGCTCAAAGCGTAAATGGGTGTCACATTACCCGTTGATCGGCCTCCAAAAACCTCAAGTAACTCCCCATTGTCCTTAACGGCCCTTACCTTGTAAAGGCGACCAAACTCATCTATGCCAGTCACCACCGTGCCTTTATTATTTTTTACCAATTTGACGTGGATGACGATTCTCGCCTCGGCTTTCACGTTCATCAAGTAAGGATGCTTGCCATCCATTATTGCATTAATCGGAAATTCCCGCTCTTTGTCATTGATGGCGATCAGTCTCAAGTGATTGTCGTCATCGGTCAATGCAGTCACGGCCCATTTCTCATCGACGTCACCAACGTCTACTGTCGGCAAGGCCTTCACATGGGCGATAACTTTGATCTCACCCAGGGTCATTTCAATGTTCTCATCCAGGAATTTGACACCCTTAATGTGTCTTTCTACACCTCCAGGAGAAATGGCCTTCAATGGTATATGCGTGCCTTCAGCACTGATCGCCGCTATATTCAAGGTATTACCATCCCTGCTGACACCTTTGACATCAAGGATCTTTCCATCGGTGTCGATAGCCTTGACATTCAGAATTTTTCCATTCCTGGATATGCCTTTCACCGGCACTAGAAAATCACTGCTCGATATCAATTTAATGGGTATTTTTTCTCCTTTGTGGACACCTTTGACATCCATGAAGAGATCGCTACCATCCTCGAAAATGGTATATAGTGGAACAGGCGTCCCATCTTCAAGGAAGACATTGACTGGGAGGGAAGTGCCAGAATCAGTCACCGCCTTTACCGGCCACATTTCGCTTTGGGACATCAGGGAAAAGGATACCAGGAAGATGGTAAAGCAGAATAGAGAAATACGTTTCATGACGATTATTTTAATTATCAGATTATTGTTCTAGGTAATAGATAATCCGACATGAGAAAATGATCTGCGTCAGTGGAATTTTAATTTTAGTCAATGAGCGATGAGTAATGAGCAATGGATAAATAATTGGTGGTAGATGAGAACATTCAGGGACTTCTTATATATAGCCCCTGTGCTGCACGCACCCAAACCCTGTTTTTTTTGACGTCCCCGCCAACAGAAACATTAAAGGAGATAGATCCGAATTTAGAAATTTGGCCCCGATGAAGCAATGCTTA
>JBFKJL010000019.1:0-17208 GCA_041631795.1 Saprospiraceae bacterium
CCGTGAAGGCATAGATTGGGAAATTGTGGACCCGGATGATCCGTGGTCATATATCGGGTACTGGGGTGATCATCAGATCATTTACCTCCAAAAATTGCTGGAAGTTTCTACTCAGTTTCATCCGGGCCAGCTTGATAATTTTCTGAACCGCTCAATTTTTTCATACGCCAATGTCCCTTATCGCATAAAAGAATATGCTGCCATACTTGAAAACCCTTTTGAAACTGTGGACTTTGATGTAAAAGCTGATCAGGATATCCGGGAAAAAGTTGAGAAAATGGGCACGGATGCCAAACTCATACTCGACAACAAAGGAAAGGTCATCCATGTCACTTTCGTGGAGAAGATTCTTGCCACCCTGCTTTCAAAACTGTCAAACTATGTTCCTGGTGGTGGCATCTGGCTCAATACCCAGAGGCCAGAATGGAACGATGCCAATAATGCCCTCGTCGGGAATGGTTTGTCGATGGTCACTGTGTACTACTTGCAAAGATTCCTTCAATTCTTGTCTGAATTGCTCAATCGTTCGGAATTGAAAGCATTCGATGTATCCAGTGAAATTGTTGAATTTTTCAATGAAATATCAACCGTCTTCAACACCGAGGAACAGCGCCAACTGACTGATGTCAATGACAGGGTCCGCCGGCAAATTATGGATGCGCTTGGCAATGCCGGCAGCCGCTTCCGCTCACATGTTTACACTGAAGGACTTTCAGGTCAAAGACAGCAAGTCCAGAAGTCCGAGATTCTGGCATTGATAAGAAATGCCAGCAATCACCTGGAATTGTCCATAAAGAAGAACAGGCGTTCGGACGGCCTTTATCATGCCTACAATATCCTTTCAATAGCCAATGAAGATACGGCTCAGATTGAATATTTACAGGAAATGCTGGAAGGACAAGTTGCTGTTTTAAGCGCGGGTGTCCTTGCCCCAAAAGAGGCCATTGATCTGCTCGATGCACTCCGACAATCTTCGCTATTCAGAGAGGACCAACACAGTTACATCCTTTATCCAGATAAAAAACTGCCCCTCTTTGTCAATCGGAATGTGATACCAAATGAAGATTTTGAATCTTCACGTTTTCTCCAGGCAATGGTCGAAGACAGATGCAGGGAAATTGTTCTTCAGGACAAAACGGGACAACTTCATTTTAACGGGGAAATTCGAAATGCCAATATATTGAAAGAAAGACTGCATCAGCTGCGTCAGGATAAGTATCCTGCCATTGATCATGATGAGATAACAGATCTTTTAGAGACCTATGAAAAAGTATTCAACCACAAGGCATTCACTGGTCGATCTGGTACTTTTTATGGTTATGAAGGGCTCGGATGCATTTATTGGCACATGGTGTCAAAGCTTGTTTTGGCCATCCAGGAAAATTGTATATGGGCAAAACAACAAGGAAGTGAAGAAGATGTGGTCAATCAATTGATTGCACACTATTATGATGCCCGTCATGGTCTTGGATTCAATAAAACACCTTCAGAATATGGCGCTTTCCCATCAGATCCCTATTCTCATACACCTGGCAATGCCGGGGCTCAACAGCCGGGGATGACCGGACAGGTCAAAGAAGATATTCTTTCCAGATTGGGAGAACTCGGAATTCGTATAAAGAATGGCTGTATATCGTTCGATCCATTCCTGCTTAAGTCCGATGAATTTATTACCAGCTCAAAACTCCTGACCTATTATCCATTAAAAGGAGACAAGGACAGTATAAATCTGGTCGCTGGTGAACTGGGCTTTACATTTTGCCAGGTCCCGATTGTCCTCAGACTTTCAAAGGACAATAAAATTGTTGTCGTGTCAGCACGTGGCAGGGAGGAATTCAGCGGGATGCAGCTTGATGGGTCAATAAGCCAGGAAATCTTCAGGCGAACAGGCAAAGTCCAAAGACTCGAAGTCCATGTGACAGAAGAGGACGTTCTTGATTGATGGATTTTATTCCTTTCCGGGAAGTGCGATAATATCCAACTACAACATCTTTCGTCCTACATAACGGAGTACCGAAGCCTTACCCACATGGTAGGTCCCTTCGTGCAGGTGGACAGTTTCCACTGCAAACTGGATCGGCTCAAAGCCAGGAAAATCATTCCTGATATCATCAATACTATAGAGCAACTCAATATCCCTGGGCCCACCCACAGAAGGATTCTGTGAATTGAATTCCAGATGTGCTTTACTAAAGCACTCCATGATGATTAAGCCACCCATCTTAAGCGTCGATGCCAGTGCTTTGTGGTATTGATTCCGTACTTCGGAGTGAAAATGCGCATATATGAGAGCCAGGCAATCGAAAGATTCTTGTTCAAAGTCCTGGCTGTCCAGACTTCCTGTCCGATAATCCAGTTGGACCCCATGTTTTTGAGCCAATGCTATCGCCTTGATCCTGGCCTGTTCACTAATATCAAAAGCGACCACTTCCCATCCGCGTTGAGCTGCATAGACCCCATTCCTGCCTTCTCCCTCGGCTGGCAGCAATAGACGGCCAGGAGGCATGATATCCAGTTTTTCCCTGAAAAAGACATTTGGCTTTTCGCCATAAACATATTCTGTTGTGCTAAAACGATCGTTCCAAAACTCTTTCACTTCTTTTTACCATGAAAGTAATTCAATTACGGCAAATGATTAAACAGACCGATGATATAAATCATTGTGTTTCATTTTTTATGGTTTGAAATTGATAGTGCCATCATTAGAAAATTCATATGAAATCACGTCCAGCTGTCCGTTTCATTTGTTGGCTCATGTTTGTTGTCCAACTGGTTCCGTGGAGTGAAGCACATGCTCAAAATGATAGCCTTCAGTATGAATTTGATTTTACAAAAAAACCAATGATTGCCGCCTCCGAGGTTTTCATGGTCAATCTCATCATCAACCGGTATGATGCATGGTACTTCAGGGATGGCGGTGAGTATTGGGCCAAGGTGACCCCGGCCTCATGGAAGAGTAATCTCACACATGGCCTTGAATGGGATTGGAACAGTTTTTATGCCAACTGGTTTGGGCACCCCATCCATGGCTCCCTTTATTTTAACGCCGCACGCTCCCTGGGAATGACCTATTGGGAAGCTGTGCCTTACAGTTACCTCGGGAGTTTTGTCTGGGAGTATTTTGGCGAAACGCATCCCCCAAGCGGCAATGACCTGATGACAACCAGCATTGGGGGGATCTTTCTGGGTGAAATCACCCACCGCCTTTCCCACAAACTTCTCGATTATCCTGCAAATGGACTTGGGCGTGCATGGCGTGTGGCTCTGTCAACGCTAATCAACCCGATGCGGACCATTAACAAACTGGCCTTTGGCACCCCGCGCAATAGTCTCTCCGCTTATGGGGCAGATCAAACGCTTCAGGACATCAGGGCTTACATCAGTGCTGGCCAAAATTTCCAGGTCAGGAGCTTAAACATTGACACGAGGGGCAGCGGACTGTTCCTTGAATTTGGGATAGTCTATGGCAATCTACATGATGAACCTCATTTTTACAAACCCTTTGAATTTTTTGATCTTCGGTCCTGGCTTCGATTTGTGGATACGGACATCAGGCCCTCCCCATTTGTGAACATTACGGCACATGGAATACTCTGGGGCCAAAACCTGAAAAGAAGCCCCGAATACAGCCTTGTCATTGGGGCCTTTCAGCATTTTGATTTCTTGAATGATGAAGTTATTGAGATCGGATCATTGGGATTCTCAGGTGGATTCATCCTGAATCAAAAAATCGGACAGGACATCAACATGTATTATCAGACCCACATTGGACCGACCGTCCTGGGTGGGAGCAATAATGAAATTGTCGGTTTATTTGCTGATGATCACGAATCTGTCAGGGACTATATTCTTGGGCCGGGATTCCTGATCAAAACCGAAATTCTGATGGATCACAAGACGTATGGCAGGCTGTCATTTGATTACAAACATTTTACATTTTACGTCCAGTCCGGCCCGGATGGGGTCGAGGGCTTGAATCTGATCACCTTGACCTATTCACTTCCCTTCCTGAAGTCTTACAGGATAGGGGCCAACTATGCCCGTTATTACAGACGTGTGGTGTATGACCATTACCCTGAATATGATGGTTTTAAAAAAGACCTGTATGAACTCAGAGCTTACCTGACCTATGAATTTTGAGACAAAGATCATCCGGATTGCTGCTCAAATGATGATGCTTGCAATGTTGGTGGCAGTCTTACCAGGTCTTCGGGGACAGCCATCCTGGATTGCCAAAACTGGCTGGTCCTTTCCACAAAACGCCCTGCTCCTTGATGAATACAGGATCGAATACCAGTCACTTCCGATTCTTGGCATCGAACTTAAAAGTGGACACTCCGCCATCTCTTTTTACCCAGCTGTATATTTCATATACAACAGTTTCAATGCTGCAAACACCCTTTCAGCTGCCCCCTCAGATGACATTGTCCTGACCGGGCATGACCTGTGGATTAAAACAAGGTGTGGTTTTGACCTGAGATTCAACAAGAAAAGCATGCCAATCGAAACACATTTCACAACAGGCCTGTGTCCAGGTTGGCGTATCTTTGAAGCCGACCTCCATTCACTGCCTATCCTCAAGGCCAATTACCGAAAAATTGTCATGGAATCTTATTTTGGTCTCTATATTCGTTACCGAAAAGTCACCCTTCATGCGGACTATCACATCGGCCTCATCAGGCATATCAATACCACGGACAAGGTCCAAAACAACTTCTATGTCACTATAGGTTTTATCCTTTGATGACATTCCATTACAGGAGTGCACAATTAAGATTAATTCACCCCGACAATCTTCGTGGGTGCCAGGACTTCATTTCGGATGGCTGTTTGCTGGGCAGCTTTTTTAGCCATTTCCAGATAGTCCTCAGCAGCAAAATGGTCTTCCTGTAGAATGATGGGAAGGCCCCCATCTCCTGAAGAGCGGACCTTTGTAACGAGTGGCAGTTGGGCCAGTAATACGGATTTTGCCTTTTGAGCCAAAGCCTTGCCACCGCCTTCACCGAAAATCTTGTATTTCTTTTCCGGCATATCATCAGGAATGAACCAGGACATGTTCTCAACGATGCCAATGATAGGCACATTGATATTTTCAAGCATGAACATGTTCATCGCTTTCACTGCATCCGCCACAGCCACATCCTGGGGTGTCGTCACCATAATCGCACCCGTCAGGGGTACAGTTTGGACAAGCGTCAGTTGAATGTCTCCTGTCCCCGGAGGAAGGTCAATGATCAGGTAATCGAGTTCGGGCCATATCACTTCGTTAATGAATTGTTTAATGATCCCAGCCAACCTGGGTCCTCTCAGAACGACAGCCTGTTCGGGATCCACGATATTGCCGATCGAAATAGCGTACAACCCATATTGCTCAATAGGAATAATCCTGTGCCTGCCGTACAGCTCCTTGATCCGGGGACGTTTTTCCTTGATGTCCAGCATGGTTGGGATCGAAGGGCCATAGAGATCCGCATCTATAATACCTACTTTGGCACCTAGTTTTTGTAAACCCAGGGCCAGATTAACAGAAACAGTCGATTTGCCCACTCCCCCTTTTCCCGAGGCGATGGCAATGATATTTTTCACATGGGGCAAAATACCTTCACTTGAAGCGTCAGCAGTTTTGAAATGAATATCCACCCTTGCATCCGGGTACTCCGCATTAATGGCATTGACTGCAGATTCGTACAATGTCATTTTGATCTGATCGTCAGCTTGTTGCAAACCGATGGTGAAACTCACTGTATCTTCGGTTATTCGCAGGTCCTCGATGCGCTTCATCGAAATCAGGTCTTGCCCGGTGACAGGGTCATTCAGGGTTTTGAGAATCTTTAGAATTTTATTGCTGTCCATTTCAAATGGTGTATTATTTTAGTTTTTAACGTTTTCTATTCTATATAGTTTTCGTAAAAATACTCAATAGTTTATACCTTGTGCGGCTCAAAAGAAGGTATTCTCTGAAATGCGTGTATTTTACGGCACCCATGCACTTCCTGACTTTAAGAATGCTGTCATAACCATTGGTTCATTTGACGGTGTACATCTGGGCCACCAGAAAATCCTGGAGAGAATCAGGCATATGTGTAATGAGACAACGGGAGAAAGTATCGTACTGACATTTGATCCCCACCCACGGTCTGTGATATATCCTAAAGACAAATCACTGAGACTTATCTCATCCCTCGAAGAAAAACTGGATTTATTCAGGACCTATGGCATTAACAACACAGTCATTGTCCCATTTACAGTCGAGTTTTCGCAAATCTCTGCGCAGGAATATCTTGAAAAATTCCTGGTCAAGAATTTCAATCCGGCATATGTCATCATCGGGTATGATCATCGGTTTGGCCTCAACAGACAAGGTGATATCCAGATGCTTCGTAATTATGCGGGGACATTTGGATATAAGGTCATCGAAATTCCCAAACACGAAATTGATGCCATTGCCATCAGTTCAAGTAAGATCAGAACTGCACTCACAGATGGGGATCTCGATACGGCCAACACTCTGCTGAACCACCCATTTCAAATTTCCGGCAAGGTTGTGCGTGGCAACAGGATCGGTACACAATTGGGATTCCCCACCGCAAACGTCCAGCTTGATGATCCGATGAAGCTTCTTCCCCGGGATGGCATCTATGCCGTTAGAACGGAAATCAAGGGACGCCTGTATGAAAGTATGCTGTATATCGGTCATATTCCCACCCTGAGCGCAGACCTAAAAAAGTCTGTTGAAGTGAACATCTTCGATTTTGAAGAGGATATTTATGATACCTACATCAGGCTTGAAGTCCTGAGTTATCTCAGGAATGATCAAAAATTCAAGAATCTCGAGGCTTTGCAGTCCCAACTTATTCGTGACAAAGAAATGACCCGGGCATTTTTTGCCTTACTTCCAAAGAACGAAATCCCGCCAGTCACAATTGCTGTTTTAAACTTTAATACCAAACACTACCTGGAAACCTTCCTGCCTTCCATTAGTTACAGTACTGATGATTATGATTTTGATACTGTAGTACTCGACAATAACAGCCAGGATAAATCCACAACATTTTTAAGTGAGTGGTTCCCCGAAGTAAAAACGATCGAATTCAGTCGGAATTATGGGTTTGCTGAAGGTTATAACAGGGGCATCCAGGAGATCCAATCCAAGTATACAGTTCTACTCAATACCGATGTACTCGTCCCCGAAGACTGGCTGACACCATTGGTCAAACACCTGGAAACCCACGAAGACGTGGCAGCTGTCATGCCCAAAGTGCTTTCACTACACAATAAGACATTATTTGAGTATGCGGGTGCCAGTGGTGGTTTTATGGATGGTCTTGGCTATCCATTCTGCAGGGGCCGGGTCTTCGAGATATGCGAAAAGGATACCGGACAATATGATGAAGCTCGTGACATTTTCTGGACAAGTGGCGCCGCTATGGTCGTCAGGACAGCAGTCTTTAAAAACCTTGGAGGGTTCGATGAAGACTATTTCGCACACCAGGAGGAGATCGATCTGTGCTGGAGAATTCAGCGAGCTGGATACAGGATTTCGGTTTTGCCAGAATCTGAAATATACCATATTGGCGGAGGCACATTGAGCTATGACAACCCTGAGAAAATGTACCTGAACTTCCGCAACAATCTCAGCACATTGGTCAAAAATGAAGTGTGGTTGCACCTCTTATGGATCCTGCCTCTGCGATTCATTCTCGACATGGGTGCCACATTGAAATGTTTGCTTTCAGGTCAATTCAAACATGGATGGAATATCGTCCGGGCCTACGGCAGCACTATAATAAACTTGCCTGGATTGCTGCGGAAACGGTTCAGATACTCCAGGCTAATTTCCAGATCGCGGCGTGGGCCAGCGAAAATACTGGGACGCATACGCACACCCATCGTCTTCGGTTATTATCTATTTGGTAAAAAAACCTATAAGGAACTAGCGAAGTGAGAAAACTGAGATGGCAGATACTCTTTGAAGATGACCACTTCATTGCCGTCAATAAACCGGCAGGCATGCTGACAATAGCAGACCGGTTTGACCCAAAAGCTCCTAATCTCTTTGACAGCCTGAAATCATATCGCGAGGCCCTCTGGGTCAACCACCGACTGGACAGGGACACAAGCGGGGTTATCCTTTTTTCCAAAACTGCTGAAGCACATGCGGCACTTTCAGAAATGTTCCAGGCCAGAAAGATCTCAAAAACATATCGCGCCATTGTCCGGGGAATCATGAAGGAAAAAATGGGCACCATTGTCATGCCCATTTCAACTTCTTCCAGGAGGGGTCGTATGACCGTTCATCCCAAAGGCAAATATTCTGAAACCCGGTTTTCAGTTATAGAATCCGCAAATGACTTCCACCTGGTTCACTTGATGCCCCTGACCGGTCGCACCCATCAATTGAGGGTCCATTGCAGGGAAATGGGATGGCCAATCCTGGCTGACTCATTTTACAGCCACAGCGCTTCCTTTTACCTGTCATCGATCAAGGGCAAACGATACACACTTGGCAGGGACAAGGAAGAGCGGCCGCTCATATCCAGAACAGCCCTCCACGCTGAAAAGATCGAATTCACACATCCGTTTAAAAACAGTTCTCTCATCATTCACACAGCACCACCCAAAGACTTCCGGGCAACCTGGAACCAGGTTCAAAAATTCTACAAAGGATAAAAGGGTTCACTTCAAATCCTTTTCAGTTCATACCTTACCTGCACAGAGACTTATAAAATGATTGCAAGAACTATTGCAATTTTTCTACTATGGATGTTTGTTGAAAGTGCAGATGCCCGGGATCACCTTTTTCAGTTTATCCTGAAACCCTGTTAAATTGATGGCCTTGGCGTAATCCAGTCTTATGCCATCGGGCAGCACAGCGGCCTTTGGGTCCTGGGGCTTCATACACTGACTATTGATGACATTTCAGTTGATCAAAGCGGGTTTTACATCTTTAGACTGGAAACAAAAACATACCGTCCCGCAGAAAAAGTCCAGGTAGATTAGACGCTTGACATGACCCGGATATTCCATTAATTTGGAAGAGTGGATAAAAAACCAACAACCCCTGTTCTGCAATGGTTGCTCAAAGGAGACGTTTCTATTCAGTTCCAGGCAAAAAGAGATCTCTTTGACAAAGAAGTTAAGAATTTACAATTTCGAATTGACAAAGAAGGCTGGGGTGCTGCATTCCTGTCAAAACGCAATAAGAATGGTCATTGGGGGCGCAAATTTTACCAACCCAAATGGACAAGCACACATTACACCCTCCTCGATCTTAAAAATCTTTGCATTCGGCCGGATGTTCCTGAAATACAGTCTACTTTGGCGATGGTTTTCAATGAATGCAAATCTCCAGATGGCAGTATCCTGCCCATAGGTAAAGAAAAAATCAGTGATGTATGTGTCAATGGCATGTTCCTGAACTATGCCAGTTACTTCAATGCCAAGGAAGTAGATCTTAAATCTGTCATCGATTTTATCATTGACCAGCACATGTCAGACGGGGGATTCAATTGTGAATCAAACAGGCGCAAGCCCGTCCACAGTTCCTTGCATACAACGCTTTCCGTGCTGGAAGGATTTGCTGAATATCGACGCAATGAATATGCTTATCGGAGCAATGAAATCCGCTTGCTGGAAACCCGGGCAAGAGAATTCATCCTGATGCACCAGTTTTTTTTATCGGACAGGACTGGGGATATCATCAACAAAAATTTCCTCCGTTTTGTCTATCCCCCGAGATGGCGCTATGATATTTTACGCTGCCTTGATTACTTTCAATCCATTAATCACACATGGGACGAGCGAATGCGAGCAGCTATTGATACGTTGATACGGAAACGCCACAAGGACGGTACCTGACATGCACGTACCGGTTATCCGGGGCAAATCCACTTTCTCATGGAGACTCCCGGGAATCCCGGAAGATGGAACACACTGCGTGCACTCAGGGTTTTAAAGCATTTCGGCGGGGTCAGCGACGGGGATATCATTCAAGACCAAATTCAATAGAACTGCCGGGCGAAATGTGACGAATGTTCAGGTCAGCAATCGCCCTTCATCATCCCATTCAGCTGTAACATGTCGCCTGGTCTGATCCACACATTTCCTGATCCAGTCTTCTTCGTATTCAAGTTTATGTGCTCTGAGAATTTCTTCGGGCACCCCATCCCAGACATTTGGACTGTTGCCCTGGTATCCCAGGTCGGCCATACCTGCCGGGCTTGTATAATACCCCGTCAGGGTCAGGTCACGCATCAGGTTGAAAAACCTGACACCAGGCAGCATCTCAGCCCTGGCTCTTTGTGGATAGGCAATAGCATCTACAATTTCCAACTGCTCATTTTTATTGAGGTCTTTAAATAATTTGCCAAAAGTTTGATTTGTGAGGCTGCTCAGCCACATCAAGCCACCTTTTAGAGGCAACTCATGGCGAGGCATATCGCGAACTATAAAATCGATAAACTCTACAACACCGGTATCACTGGCAGATGGCGCAGCCATATTGGCCGGTAAAATGATATCACACAGGAGAGCAAGCGTGATGATCTCGTCTTCAGAAAATGGGGACAATTGTTCGGACAAGGCCTTGTCTCTTTCCATTTCTTCAGGTGTCCGGCCATACAACCCTGAGGAATCCTCAACATCCACGTGTGAAGGGCTGCTCTTGCGGCAGCGGCTTTGAAGAACAGTTCCTGACGCAAAACCAGCCAGCATCATAGCTTTCAATATTTCTCTTCTGTCCATACTATAAATTTCTTTTTTTAAGTTGTTCAACAATATAATCTGAAGTCCGCCATGCCAATGCCAGGATGGTCCATGTGCAGTTCTTATCGGCCTGGGACACAAAGGGACCACCATCAGTGATAAAAACATTTTTAACATCGTGAAGTTGTTGGTATTGGTTTGTCACTGAAGTTTGCGACCTGTTTCCCATCCGTGTTGTACCCACCTCATGAATAATTTCACCTGGCTTGTTCAAACCATAATTCCCTTCCCTGCCGGGTACTGACCACATAGGCTCAGCTCCAAGGACATCAAATATCTCTGCGAATGTTTTTTGCATGTGCCGGGCCTGGTTGCGTTCATGGTCTGAAAAAGTGTAATTGAACCGCAAGACGGGGATGCCAAATTCATCTACTATCTCGGGGTCAAGTTCACAGTAATTGTCCTCCCGGGCAATGCATTCTCCTCGCCCGGCCAGACCAATAGAAGCCCCGTAAAGCCTTTTGACGTCCTTTCTTAACATCTCTCCATATCCCCCGGCCTCATGTCCCAGGTACTTGGCCATCTTATGGAGGTTCATCCCAAATCCATAGGCGGGCATGCCCATGCCACCCCAAATTTCAATATGGTAACCCCTTGGAAAATCAAGAACTTTGTTGTCCAGCCACCATGGCGAATAGACATGCAAGCCTCCCACTCCATCTTCGTTATAGGCAACTTTTCGGTCAAGCAGTGCCGGTATAATGGCCATGTTGCTCGATCCAGTCGAATCGTGCAGGTATTTACCTACGAGACCGCTGCTATTGCCCATCCCATCAGGGTGAAGCGCGCTTTTGGAATTGAGAAGAATGCGGGCTGTGCTACACGCAGATGCCGCTAATACGATGATCTTGCCACCGAGATGGTATTCTTTCCTGTCCTTTTTATTAATGTAATGCACGCCTGTCGCCTTGCCGTTCTTGTCGATGGACACATTGCGGACCATGGCATTGAGGAAGAGGTCGATCCTGCCCCCTGAATTTTGTGCCGGAAAGATCAGGCACGACCCCGATGAAAAATCAGCATAGGCATTACATGATCTGGCGCACTGACCGCAGTAGTAACAGATACCACGGTCAGCATTGATTCGTTTTGTAAGGATAGAAAGCCTGGAAGGAATGACGGACACCCCAAGTTTCCTGGCAGCTTTGATGTAGTACAATTCGTGCAGCCTGGGTTTGGGTGGAGGCAGGAAAAAACCGTCGGGATCATTGGGCAGGCCCTCATTGGTACCAAAAACACCGATGAGTTTATCAAGCTTGTCATAGTATGGTTTAACATCATCATACCCAATGGGCCAGTTATCTCCCAGTCCGTCCATATCCTTTCTTTTGAAATCCCTGGGGCCAAAACGAAGGGAAATCCGGCCCCAGTGGTTGGTCCGGCCTCCGAGCATCCGTGACCTGAACCATTTGAATTCTGAACCCTGGGTTGTTGTATATGGTTCGCCCTCGATCTCCCACCCTCCGTAAGCCATGTCAAAATCACCAAATGGTCGGACGGTCCCCGCTCCTCTTCTGGGAGACTGATAGGACCACTTCATTTGAGTTTGTGTTTTGGGGTCCTTTGGATCAAAATACGGCCCTGCTTCTACAACTGCAATGCGCATTCCCGCTTTTGAAAGGACGTTTGCGGCCATACCACCCCCGGCACCGGAACCCACAATGACAGCATCGTACAAATCCGCCGTTTCAATGATCTGCATAAAGTAATTTTTCTAAAAGATAATCAAATACAAAAAAAGGACAAGTGACAGCTGCGCAATTGACAAGTGGAAACAATAATTTAGAGCATGTCCATATAAAATCAACCACTCCATGCAAATCAGATAGGATTAAAACACTACCTTATACTTGCATCGCATCATGTGTCAGAATCATAATGGCTGAATCAAACATAAACAAAGACCTCGATTATGACTATGTTATCATAGGCAGCGGCTTTGGTGGATCGGTCAGTGCCTTGCGGCTTGCAGAAAAGGGTTACAGTGTTTTGGTCCTCGAAAAAGGCAGATGGTTTAAAGCTGAAGATTTTGCCAAAAACAACTGGCAGATCAGGAAGTGGCTTTGGGAACCCTTCCTGGGTTGTTACGGCATTTTCAGGATGACCTTCCTCAATCATCTGACAGTCGTCCATGGGGTGGGTGTCGGCGGGGGATCTCTGACCTATGCCAATACCCTTCCGGTTCCCAAAAAGGCATTTTACGAATCCGGCAGTTGGGCTCGTCTTGACAATTGGGAAGAAGCGCTTCAGCCATATTACAATACTGCCTACAGGATGCTCGGGGCGGCCGTCAATCCACAGCTTGGTGATGCAGATCTGACCATCAGGGAAATGGCCGAAGAACTTGGCATTGAGGATCAGTTCAGACCAGCAAAAGTGGCTGTCTGTTTTGGGCCTCCCGGACAAAAAATTAAAGATCCCTACTTCGATGGAAGGGGACCGGATCGTTTTGGATGTACGTTTTGCGGCGCCTGCATGACAGGTTGCCGACACGGTGCTAAAAATACCCTCGATAAAAATTATCTCTACCTGGCCCAACAGGAAGGAGTCGAGATCAGGGCGCAAAAAAAAGCGACAGATGTACGCCCGATAGACCCTTCAGATTCGTCACAAGGCTACCATATCCATTTCATGGATAGCCTGGGATGGCGCAAGAAGAAATACACCGTTACTGCAAAAGGTGTCATCTTCTCCGGAGGTGTCCTGGGTACAGTCCCCCTCCTCCTCAAACTCAAGAGAAAATCACTTCTACATTTGTCAGAATTGGTTGGCTGCAATGTTCGTTCAAACAACGAATCCCTTATGATTGTCACCTCTACTCATAATGATAAGAAAGATTACAGTAAAGGGCTGGCCATCGGTTCCATCTTGCATACTGACGCCCACAGCCACCTTGAACCGACCAGGTACGGGCGCGGTTCAGGATTCTTCAGGATCATGACGATGCCCAGGTCTGATAAAAGGACATTATCAGGAAGGCTGTTTGATATCATCTGGCGCTGTGTAAGGAGCCCTCGAATCTTCCTCAAAACACTCTTTTCAAAAGACTATGCCCAAAAGAGTACGATCCTGCTTTTTATGCAGAATCTCAACAGCACCCTCCGTCTGAAACGCGGCAAAATCACCACCTTAAAATCAGAAAAAGAGGCAGGCCCTGCACCAAGCGCCTTTATACCCGAAGCCAGGAAACTTGGAGATCATTTTGGCCAATTGGTGCGTGGAATTCCATATGTCAGTTTTGCAGAAGTATTTCTCGGCAATCCAACCACTGCCCATATTCTGGGAGGTGCAGTCATGGGTGAAGATGCCAAAACAGGCGTTATTGACAAGGACAACAGGGTCTTCGGCTATGATAACATGTATGTGTGTGACGGATCCATGATCTCAGCCAATCCGGGTGTCAATCCCGCTTTATCTATTACAGCCATCACGGAATACTGCATGAGTAAAATTCCAGCCAAGGATAGGATGGAGGATTAACACCTCATATTCTTAAAGAACTGTTGCCAAATACATATCTGGGGTGATTTTCATAACTTTGAACCAGTTTGGATAATCCCTCAGCCTTGGTAATAAGTCAACACATGAAAGCAGAGATCCTTCAGAAACTTAAAGAATCAGAATTAAGGACGACGGCCATCCGAAAGGACGTCCTTCAGCTTTTCCTCGAGCAGAAAGGCACGGCCCTGTCCAGCAAGGAAATTGAGAATGCACTGGAAAATCCTGACCGGATAACACTGTACAGAACCCTGAAAGTATTTGAACAAAATGGCGTCATACACCAGGCAATGGATGGCAGTGGAACACTGAAATATGCCCTCTGTGTTGACGACTGTTCTGTCCACGACCATCATGATGAGCACGCCCATTTCCATTGCCTCGAATGTGGCAAAACAATTTGCCTTGAAGGCCACATTGATTCAAAGGTCAAGGTCCCAAAGGGATTTTCCATCCGACATATGCATCTTGTCATTGAAGGCCAATGCAGTGATTGCCTGACTGTGCAATCCTGATTAATTGGTGATTTCTACCTGGATATCCCTGGGTGCTGCAATATTGCGGACGCCATCGTGAGCATGTAATGTAAATTGATACGTCCCTGTTGACAGAGATCCAGGAATAACAAATTCAAAATCAAAGGGATAAGATAACGAAGTATCCGCATCAAAGGCGAACACAGCCTCACTGGTGGTCACTTTCCCGGTGCTTGTATTTGTATAGCTGAGAAAAAGAAGCCCATTCCCACCCTGTCCAAGGGGCTGATTATCTGTCACAGTACCTGAAAAGGCTATTCCGGATCCCTTCGCAATACTGATCATATTGGCCGGCGTATCCAGATGGATGACAGGTGGTTCCAAATCATTGCCATTGGCCACAATGAGACTGTAGATATGACCGGTTTCATTCTCATTGCCGGATTCGTCGATCGCTTCTATTTCAAAATGGTAGTTTCCCGCTGTAACATTCCGCGGGACTGTTAATGATACATCGACCGTATTGTCTGTGCCACTGAGATTTACGACATCAAGCTCTTCCCAATCTTCAGTGAGATTCTGGACGCCTGGGGGGATAGCAAAACCAGGCACTTCGACACCCCCATGCCCGTGGCAATCAAAATTATTATGAACCTCCAATTTATACTGAGAAAGCGCTTCATTATCGGTGAAACGAATGCTGAGTTCAAGTGTTTCCTCACTTGCAATTGCAATCACCCCATTTTCAACTTCACCACACACCATCCCGGATTGTGGTGCAGGAGAGAAACTTAGAAATTCCAGCGATGGCCCTGTTAAATCAATATCGTTATTAGAACACCCTGATACCACCGATACAATGACACAGGCAAAAACGGACACTCTGAACATATTTTGAAATTTAATCCCAAAAATAAGGTTTTTGCAACATTGTTGCAAAATGATGATTAACTTTACATCATGCGTTGGTCACAGATTATCTGGATCGCTGTATTCGCCTGTCATGCTGCTTTCCTCAGCGGCCAAATCAGGGGTGTAGTATCTGACAATGAACGGCATCCATTGACTGGGGCCACTGTTGTCCTGCTGCCTGACAGTACGATAGCGGTTTCTGACCTGGATGGTCGTTTTTCATTTCAAAATGTGGAAATTGGCCCGCACACCATTCATGTGAGTTTCCTGGGGTATACACCTTATAAGACCATTGTCCGGTATACCGGTCTGCGTCCATTGAATCTTGAGATCAAACTTCAATTGTCTGAAGAGTTGCTGAACACCATTATTGTCACGGGGGAGCATGCCAAACAGGAAAGTTCCCTGTCTGTAGCGCACATTTCTGATCACCTCATCGACGACCACTCGCATGGAACCTTTGCCAAATCTTTAGAAAGCCTGCCAGGCATCAATGCCATCAATGTGGGCACAGGGATTGCCAAACCGGTCATTCGCGGTCTGTCATCAAACCGGATCATTGTCAATCAACAGGGCATCAAGCAGGAAAGTCATCAATGGGGAGCCGACCACGGTCTCGAAGTCGATCAGTATGATGTGGAACGCGTGGAGATCATCAAAGGCCCGGCATCCTTGCAATATGGATCTGACGGCCTGGGAGGTGTCATCAACATTATGCCAGGTAAAATTCTCCCTGCCGGCACCATTGCCGGAAGTGCCCAGGGCGTGTATAAAACCAACAACGATCACTACGGGGGATCCGTCCACATGGGCCTTAATTGGCAAAACAACTTCTTCAGTGCACGGTATAGCCGGCAATCTTTTGGAGATTACGAGGTGCCCGCAAATAATTTTATTTACAACGGTTTCACCCTTCCAATCTACAATAACAGGCTAAAGAACACTTCCGGTCAAGAGACCAATCTCAGGATGTCTATGGGCATCCAACGAGACTGGGGCATCGGCAGGATCCATTTTAACCATTATACATTGGAAGCCGGATTGTTTTCCGGGGCTGTCGGCATTCCCAGGAGTTATACCCTCACTGACGACGGCAATCGGCGAGACATAGATATCCCCAACCAGAAAGTTGATCACTACAGGTTATCCATACATCAGACCCTGCTCATCGGGGATGATGACCACCTCGACTTCAATCTAGGCTACCAGAAAAATATCAGGCGGGAATTTTCTTTCCCCGAATTTCACAGTATCCCTGCTTCGCAATTAGAGCCCGGCAACAACCTCGCCCTTCAGTTTGAGCTCAGAACTTTGAGTGGCAATGTGCATTACGAACATCGATTTTCATCAAAACGAAAGCTTATTACGGGCGGTAATGTGCAATGGCAACGCAATACAAGAACTGGTTTCGAATTTCTCCTGCCCGATTTTCAAACGTTCAGGTACGGTCTCTTTGGCTTGACGGAATGGCAAACACCGACAGGTATCACCTTTAATGCAGGATTGCGACTTGATCTTGCCAGTAATGACACAGAATTCTTCAGGCAGTGGGTCTGGA
>JBFKJL010000020.1:0-17208 GCA_041631795.1 Saprospiraceae bacterium
AGAGTTCTGAGTTCAGAGTTATGTGTTTTCTGTTGAAAGCTATTCATTGTTCATTGTTCATTGCTCAATGCTCATTGCTCAATGCTCATTGCTCATTGCTCATTGCTCCTTGCTCAATGCTCATTGCTCATTGCTCAATGCTCATTGCTCATTGACCTCTGCGATCACCTTTACAGAGTCCACGGCCATTCTCGTTTTGATCCAGTTTCGAAACAGGTCGATCTTTTCCTGGGCAGGAGCATTGTCATAGACGATTATGGCGATATGCAGTGTGTCGGTGGGTGTGCCTGATGGATTAAAATAAACAGCTTCCTGGATGGTGATATTTTTCAAGTCAGGGTCGATGGCGTAAGCCTCTTTGGAAATCTGTTCTGCGGGAAATCTTCTCGATCTCAGATCAATGATCTCTTTCTTCAGATAGTTAATCTGGGCCTCCCGGCTCTCGAGGCTGTCAAGACTTCGGGAAAGAAATTGTTCAAGGACCTGGGATTTGATATCTTCTGCTGCCAGGCTTTTGGGCCCTTGTTTGATGATGAGTTCCACATCGGCAAGTTCATATTGGGCCAATTGGTTTTTCAAATTTATAATCGTATTGTCATCAAGGGGGTGGCCCATGAGGGAAACTTCAAGAATTCGGTGATTTTTATTGCCTGTACTTTCAAATTTAACCACTTCCGTAGATTCAAAATTGAAGGTGTTCCTGATATATGTATCCACTCTTTTTTCGTACAGTGTGTTTAACACTAGGTTCCTTGCAATGTAGATACTGGGCAACACAAGGGCGATGATAAATACAGCAATGCCCGCTCTGACGCGTCGCTTGACATCCTGACTGACAAAAGAGACTTCATGGAATCTGAGGAACCTGACAATTATAAGCGTAGAGAAGCAAATGAACACTGTGTTTATGGAGAACAGGTAAAATGCACCAAAGAAATACTGCCAGTTGCCTATGGCCAGGCCAAAGCCCGCAGTGCACAATGGGGGCATAAGGGCTGTAGCGATGGCGACACCCGGAACCACATTTCCCTTCTCTTTTGATGCGGCGGCGACAATACCGGCCAATCCCCCAAAAAACGCTATGAAAACATCCCAAATGGTTGGCGTTGTCCTTGCCAGTAATTCTGATTGAGCTTCGGCAAGGGGAGTGATAAAAAAGTATATCCAGGAAGTCACAATGCTTATAGTGACCATGACAGCAAGGTTCTTGGCAGCCTTTTTGATTAACGACAGGTCACTGATGCCAAGGCCCAGCCCGATGCCCATAATCGGGCCCATCAAAGGTGATATCAGCATGGCGCCAATCACAACTGCTGCCGAATTTACATTTAAACCAATTGAGGCCACCATCGTGGCAAAGACGAGAACCCAGACATTGATCCCCCTGAATTCAACACCTTTCTTGATATCAGTGATGACATTCTCTTCGCGTTCCTGGTCTCTTCTCAGGCTAAACCTGTCCTTGAGAAAAAATAGTATTAACTGGATGATCCTGTTCATCGGTTCCTTAGAATATCTTTAACGACACGTATTAAATAAAGTGAGCAAGATACAGATTAATTTAATTGTCTATATGTAATTTATCCCCATTACATCATAAGAAAACATATATGACCAAACCATTGTACAATGAAGCGCGTCCTCATCATCGGTTGCAGTGGTTCCTTGAAAACAACTCTTGCCAGGCAGGTGGCCCGCATATTAAATTATGGAATCATTTCACTCGATCAATAATTCCGGAAAGAAGGATTTCAGGAAAAACCTAGAAATGAGTGGGAATCCATTGTAAAGCAAATTTTCTCAAAAAATGAATGGGTCATGGAAGGGACGTACACATTGCATCCATTGGGGACGCGTTCGTGAAGGATTCGTTGAAGGATGCCCTGAACGGTTTGATATGAACTTTTTGCATTATGTTTTGATTTTTAGACGGTCTAAAGGCCACACACATCAATAGTCTTATCAATGAATTGCCAGAGACCGTCTCTTTATTTCGGGTTACTTCTGACGGATTGAAAAATGAATTGTTGGGTCTTCTATCTAAATTGTACTTTTCGCGATGGCATATCAGAAAAAATGCCTTGGCATGAAAGATGCGGGATTATTTGTCACAGAACAATTTATTCATCAGACCCAAATAATTCTTATAAATTTGAACATATTCGTTTCCTGATACTTAATAAAAATAAAACATGAAAAATTCTGTCCTGTTAGTTGTAGTCATATTTTCTATTCTCCAGTCGGGTTTAGCCCAAAGTCTTCAGTCTTTCAGCTCTGACAACCCTGCGGATCGAATACTTGAACTGAGAAAGGCCATTGCTGTTCTGGAAGATGACCACTGTGAGGTGCCTTGTGGTATATACGGTGATTCTTTAAGGATTGCCCTGCTTTACGAACATGTCAGAACAGTCGAAAAGGGGATGCAACAGATCAATGAGATCAGTGCGGCAGAAAAGCCAAATTACAATCAGCTTGTGCGATGGGTTGTCAATAAAGAAGCACATGCCGAGGAAATTCAACATATCGTCAGCCAGTATTTTTTACACCAGCGTATAAAAATGCCTAAAAATGGGGCCAAGAAAAAAGATGCTGAAAAATACAAGGACCAACTGGCCGGTCTGCATGCGATCCTTGTCTATGCGATGAAAGCCAAACAGTCTACGGAAGTCGCTGTGACAGAGATGCTAAAGGATGCCATCCATGCATTCGAGCACATGTATTTTGGTGATCATTGAGGTCTGACGGTGCTTAACGCCAAAACGTTCAGTGTCTTAAATCATTCGGAATGATAGAGTTCCGGTTGTCCCTATATTCTTAAAGTCTTGTCGCAGTAAGGTCAATTCCTGTATCTCCCTGAGAATAAACTGATCTTTGAACTGAACGGGTTACCCGAGGACCTTCGGAATGATACGATCTGGCCAGTATGCCATAGCGCATCGGCAATGGGGCCGTTGATCAAATTCCAGAAAGGATATTCGGATGTTCTGTCCCCTCTTTGAAAAATAATTTTACAGTCTTCGAGGGCGGGGTGGTCAGTTTTCTTTAGATGATCCGATGCCGTTTTCAGGTTGGTCAATGTCCCTGCCCTGAGATCAGTGAAATCTTCAGGATATTTTGTATCTCCAGTATTGGGTTGGTTCAACACGGCATTTTTTATCGTATTGGACAGTCCAAAGAGGTGTTCCAGGGTCTCAAAGGATGTGCGGGCCTCATCATTTGGCCTGAAAGACAGGTCCCTCTCTGTCAGTCCTTCAGTCGCCCAGTAATATCGGAAACCCAATCCATCGATCATGCGTGCGGCGACATTCTCTGCTGTATATTGTTCAGGGGCATTGGGGATTTGTTCATAGGGCAGGGGATTCATATCAGGTATATTTTCTTGTGCATTCAATCCAAGGTGGATGGTGAAAAAAGCCAGTAAGATTAATGTATTTGTTTGCATGGTAAAAATTTAAGTTCGTCCTGAAAGTTTATATCCCAGGTAGGCCATAGGCAGATAGGCCAGGATGATATCAGTCGCTGAAAACCAAGTCGGTGCCGGGAGTGTGGCAACATTCATGATGCCCCCGATAAGGAAAAAGACACCAACCACCATGCTCATGAGCAAGTGTTTATCTGCGGAGAATTTTGAAGCAACGAAGGCCCCTACAAGTGTCCCTCCCGCATGGGCGAGGAATGGGAAAATAAAGTGCACCGGTTTGAATAGGTGGATGGTGGATTTTAAAGCCTCTACAGTAGAGACATCAGCACCTTCGGGCAATGCAATGATCGTGCCGTTACCCTGGAGCAATAAGACATTCACGACAGCCCCGATCACGACACCGCCAATGACAACCAGGGCATTTTTTAAATTTGGATTCATGGATCAGGATTTAGATTTTAAGTATTTTTTTGTTTGTATATTGAACGGACCAAGTAAAACGATCATAAGATAATGAGTTCTTTTACAAAATATAGGTTATCCATATGAAAACTGTTATCGTCACTTCTCGGAATCCTGTCAAGATCGATGCTGTGCGGACCGGCTTCCAGGCATTGTTCCCTGATCAGGAATTTGTCTTCGAAGGAAAAGCTGTGGCATCAGGTGTTTCAGATCAGCCCATGTCTGATGGAGAAACCCTTTCAGGGGCGCGCAACAGGGTCATGCATGGGAAAAAGGCCTTTCCAAAAGGAGATTATTGGGTCGGTATTGAAGGGGGTATTGAAATCAAGGGCGCTCATATGATGGCATTTGCATGGATAGTCATCAGATCTGGGGATGCTGTAGGTACAGCCAGGACAGGATCATTTGAATTGCCGCCAAAGGTGGCAGAATTAGTGGCCTCGGGAATGGAATTGGGTGCTGCCGACGATGTTGTTTTTGGAACAGACAATTCAAAACAAAAGAGTGGGGCGGTGGGCCTTCTCACGGATGATGTCATCGACCGATCCGCATTGTATGCCCATGCCGTCATCCTCGCTCTCATCCCGTTTAAGTCACACAGGCTTTATCCATAAGATTTCACATTATGCGTTTGTCAAACTAAAATACAATATGATGCCTCGACCTCCTGCCGCACTGATGTATGATTTTGAGACCCACAACCTGGAAGGCATCCGAAGAGCATTTGAATCCGGCACGGATCCGAATGCTGTGTACAGGGAACTACCATTGTTGGAATCCCTTATTACAATGTATACCAGAAGCCCTCGCTTCAGCCATTGCGTCAGGGTCTTTGTAGAGTATGGTCTAAAATATCACGATGAAGTCTTGCTCAGTTTGCTCTGCGACGACGCTACAAAATTGGAAAAACTAATTATTGGTGACCCTACTGTCATTCAACGCACGTGGTCAAGGATATTAACATATACACCATTGCTTGACGGCACTGCCCTGCATATCTGCGCGGAATTTGACCTTCTTGATTGCGCCAGGATCCTTGTGGCACATGGCGCTGATGTGAATGCAAGGGCCGGCAAGGATGAAAATGGCTTTGGAGGGCAAACCCCCATTTTTCACACTGTCAATCAAAATGGAAATCATTCACTGAGAATGATGCGATTTCTCTTAAGCCAGAATGCTTCGCTGGATGTCAGGCTGAAGGGCATCGTATGGGGCAAGGGATTTGATTGGGAAACATTCATCCCATCAGTGGACCCATTGAGTTACGCGATGATGGGTTTATTACCAATGATGCATCGGGACGAAAAAGCTATTGCAATGAATGTATCGCTTTTATTAAAGCACAAGTATGGGATGGATTACCATCCTCCAAATGTTCCTTGCAAATACCTCAGTCCAGAAAAATGATTTGATATATTCATAATGAACAAATATGAAAGTAATGAATATAAGATGTTCTGCTTTTTCAGTTCACGCAGGACTATTTATCATCATGATGACATTCTTGAGTTGTAAAAGTGACCAGGGGGCCTCAGAGAGTAAGCAAAATTCTGAGCCCTATGTGCATAGTGGAGAGATCATTGTCCACCACGATGCTATGGCAGATATCATAGATCCGGGTGCGCCTATCGAAATCATCGCGACTGGCTACGAATGGTCAGAGGGGCCATTGTGGGTGCCTTCTGAAAATAAGCTTATTTGGTCAGACGTTCCTAATAATACAGTTTACGAATGGACTGAGAAGGGGGGTGTCAGGGTGTACCTGTCCCCATCAGGCTATACCGGAATGGACGACAGAGCGGGGGCATCGGGCTCCAACGGGCTTCTTTTGAACAGGGAAGGCCAGCTTGTACTTTGTCAACATGGGGATCGACGGCTCGCTGAAATGAAGGCTCCTGTCTCAGATCCCCGTCCGGAATTCAGAACGATCAGTGACAATTATAACGGTGCAAAATTCAACAGCCCCAATGACGTCGCCCAGGGTCCTTCCGGTGCTTATTATTTTACGGACCCACCTTACGGCCTTCCGGGAGGGTCCAATGACCCGGGGCGTGACCTCGATTTCCAGGGTATTTTTAAGGTCAGTCCCAATGGGGAGGTCAAACTGCTTGAAAAGGATCTGTCACGACCAAATGGCATCGCCTTTAGTCCCGGTTTTAAATATGCCTATGTTTCCAATTCAGATCCGGACAAAGCCATTTGGATGAAATATGAATTGGATGGTGCGGGTGATTTTCAAAATGGTTCTGTCTTTTTTGATGCGACATCTCTGACAGCGACACAAAAAGGCTTGCCGGATGGTTTAAAGGTTAATGACAACGGCATTCTCTTTTGTTCCGGCCCAGGCGGTGTCCTGGTCTTCTCACCTGGAGGCCATCATCTCGGAACAATTTCAACAGGGGAAGCTGTTTCAAACTGTGCCCTTGGTGACGGGTATTTATTCATGACCTCTGATATGCATATTGCCAGGGTCAGACTTAAATAGTCGGACCCCCGGAAAAACGTTAAGTTGCCTCATCGGTCAATGATCCTTCAGGTATCGCTATAATGGGCATTTTGTATTTATTGACCATTGTTTTAGTCAGGCTATAACCAAACAATTCCACAAATGATGATTTCTTCTTTGTGACCAGGACGATGGCATCTACTTTGTTATCCTTGCAGTACTGGACAATTGATTCTTCCGGATCCGAGCCTTCGATGATCTTGTATGATATATTCTTATAGTCTGTCGTCGTCCCGGCCTTCCAGGTGATCATTTTTTCATCGAGTTCATCGTGATATCGCTCTGTAGAATGTATGCAGTGGATCTTGGCATTCAACTGCCGGGCGAATTTTATCGTGCGCTTGAAGGCTTCAAATTCTTTATTGGAACATTCAGTGGCAAAAGCCAGGTTGTTGATGACGCCATCGAAATGCGAGTCTTTTGGAATGACGAATACCGGAACGTTTGAATTGCTCATGACCTTGGCAGCCACCGAACCAATAAAGACACTTACCAGTCCTGTCGAACCTTTTTTCCCCATGATGATCATCTCATACCCTTGATTCCTGGCATACTTAACAATAACTTCAGCCGGATTGCCTTCAATCAGGATATGATTCATATCCACATGACTCATGTTGTGCCGGGCTGCGAACTCATTGAGACGCGGCACAGCATCTTTATAGTTTTCGAATTGTTCCATCTCAATACTTTCATAGATCCCACGCAGGGTATTAGGCAGGCTGACATTACTGATATCAGGCAAGGAGTAAACATGAATAGTATCTATACCGCATTCCAATTCGTTTGCCATCATCAATGCATAAATGAAAGCATTTTCAGCAATTGGGGAAAAATCTGTGGCAAAAAGGATGTTTTTCATTATAAAGATTTTGCATCTATAAAAGTATGACAAGTTTATAGTTGGCCAGCATGATTTTTATCACCTGTAGTCATGAGTTGTATTCAGGTCAGGGAATTCACGTGAATCCGGATACTTTTTATTATATTCAGCAAGGATTATGATCAAATATCTTTGTCCATATTGCCGAACCCAGTTGAATGTTGACAAGAACGTCATTTTGGTTGGACACTCCGAAACGGGATGCAGAGCTCTTATTCTTCTCAGCCAGGATCTAGGCGATTACAATGTTAAAATGGCGCCTGAATGCCCGATAAAAAAAGGCGACAAGGTTCATTTTCATTGTCCTGTTTGCTCTAAATCACTGGATTATGCCCGAAAGGAAGATTTTGCCTGGCTTATAAAAACTGATGAAGAAGGGAAGGAATTTACCATCGTTTTTTCAGCCATATTTGGCGATCATGCCACTTACAAGATCAGCGAGGAAAGAACTCTAACCTACGGTGAAAAAGCACTGAAATTCATGAATCCTGAATGGTACATCCAGGAAGATATGGAAGGCTGAACCAGGTTCTTCTTAAAATCATTAATCTATACACTGAGAAAGACTGGACTATTCTGCCTTCTTGACATCGAGTAAAATAATGTCCCTTTCATCAAACACCCTTTTTCAACCGTATAACCATAGTACAGAACGTTTAAATCCAGGGACATCTTAACACCCTTTACAGAATATGAACTGGGTCCATATTCTAACACAAATATAAAGGACTTTAAATATTTCCAAAATCTGGGTCCCCCTGGATAAGTCCCAGGGTCCTTCTATGTGTGAGATAGAATTCCGAAAATGAAGTTTGATTTTTCAGTCGTGATGATGATTTAAGGTTGCCTAAATATTATCTTTGTTTCGGTGCCAGGCTATGTGTGTGGCATAAGGCATATTAAAATACGAACAAACGCAGTTGATTACTCACAATAAAGACATCACATGAATAATATCAAGCACATCCACGAGGTCATTTTTTTAATTGAAAAAAATAATTAAAAATGGACCCCTACTGAATTAACGGCAGCAATAGGAGAAACCTGGGGCGATGATGTCTTTTTTGGGTCATGTTCCGGAAATGCTTTCCCCAAGGAAAATGCATTGAATTTCCTGATTGATCGTCATAAAGTCATCTTATCTGAAGAAGGTAAAGTAACGCTTCATCCATCTATGCATATCTGTAACGGACACAAGGATTTTAAGGAGATACGCAATTGATTCATGGATGGATGATTTGCGGAATATAAAGAAATTTTGGTATTGGTTTATGAGAAAGGCATATGTTGTCACAGCTCAGGTTTGTAAGTAATCAACAAATGCAACCATAACGACCGGGACAAGCGTAAAATCCTGATAAAGGCGAAAATGTAAAGCAGGGACCCAATAATTGTTGACACAGTAAAAGACCATTTAAAGACGAAGACAAACATCAGGATGATAGGAAGAAAGATCAGCATGGCTATCCCGTAAGACAGAAACATCGCACCAAAGAAATAACCGGGTTCAGATTCAAATTTAAGCCCACAAACAAGACATTTATCAGGCATGTTGAGCAGTTTTCTCAGCTCGAATGGTTGTGTATATATCTTCGATCTTCGGCAGCGGGGACATTTGTAAGTCCACATGGCCTTTAAGGAAAAAGGCATGGATTGTTTTTGATGGCAAAAATATAAATTTCACATTTCTAGAGATCGAGAAGATGCGTTTCCTCATATCTAATCTCTCATGATCTCGAAGTCTCGAAGTCTCAATTTCTCAAAATCTCCAAAAGACAATCCACAGAATCCTTCATCGTCCGGTTGAGAGGTTATTTTAATAGCTTCAGCTTAGTCTCCCCGGAATTGACCAAGACTGTCTGCTCGGTAAATGTTTGTTTATCCCTTTTCTCCAGCGTATTTACAAATTTAAAATCGGCGATAGCATTTTGCTTGGAAAGAGTCAGGAGGAGGTAGCCGTGATCCCTGAGATTAACATACTTCAAATGTGGATTGACATCGTGTCCAACGATTTTTTTCTGGTGTTCCAAAACAAGGGTGTCATCATATCTTTCGTTGGCATTCCCTGAATTGATGCTTGTCGCACCAAACTCGACAGCGATGGCGCCTTTTCCTGTGACAGGATCGTAACTGTTAAATACATCGCGTGAGACTTCAAATGCCCATGCGGAATGCGTATCCCCAGTCACAAAAACGACATTGTCGATCTTTTCCTTTTCAATAAAATCTGACACATGCTTTTGTTCAAGAGGATAGCCATCCCAGGAATCAAGATTGATCCGCCAGGTGTCGTAACCCCAGTCGAGTCTGGAAAAAATGACCTGGTTGCCAATGACCTTCCATTGAGCTTTTGAGGACTTAAGCAACCCGGTGAACCAGGCCAATTGTTCCTTCCCCAGCAAGGACCTGTTTTTATTATAGAGGCCTGGATCGCTTAGATCATCAATGGGTTTTGACCGCCCTTCGAGCCTTTCGTCCAGCATGATCAAATCAACCAATCTTCCGAACGGGAAATGCCTGTAGTGGGCTGCACCCTCCCTGATAGGCAGCCATTCATAGAATACCTGGCGGGCCACTTGTTTTCGGAGAGTATAATCGCCTTCACCCTCCTGGTGGTTTTGCGCACCGTCGACATATGAGTTGTTGGCAATTTCATGATCATCCCAGATATTGATGAACGGATGCATGGCGTGAGCCGACTGAAGGTCGGGGTCGAGACGGTATTGGTTGTAGCGTGTCCTGTAATCCTTGAGTGTTATGATCTCATGCGCTGGGATATTGATGCGTCCGGCCATCTGTTTTCCATATATGCCTGCAGCGTATTCGTAGATATAGTCACCGAGGTGTAAAACAGCATTGATGTTTGTTTCATCTGCCAGAGCCCCATACGAATTGAAGTATCCAAATTCGTAATTGCTGCAACTCACAACAACAAATTTTACCTGGTCAGATGTTATTGGAGCCGTTCGTGTTCTTCCCACGGCAGACACTTTTTTCATAGCCCTGAATCTGTAGTAATAATACGTGTCCGGGTTCAGCTTTTTGACATCGATCTTTACTGTGTAATCTTTTTCGGGCTTGGCTGAAACCACGCCTGTGCCCACAATTTCCCTGAAGGATTCGTCTGTAGCGACTTCCCATTTGACATCGATCATGGGAACTTTACGTGGCGGCGTGACCCGTGTCCAAATGATCACACTGGTCGCCAGCGGATCTCCCGAGGCAACGCCATGATAAAATGGACCAAGGGCTTTGTTCCTGAGGTGTTGGGTGTCTTCTGTCAGAAGGGGTGTATCCGGCAGCTTTGTGCATGTAGAAAGAAATACAGTGAGCGTTAATGCCGCGAGTATCGAGATCTGTTTAATCATGGTTGAGAATTGATTATTTACGTCAATAGCAAATATGCAAGATATTTAATTTACAGGCCCTGATGGACACATGATTTTCTCTCTTAAGCACATTGACTTTTTAGTTCGATGACTGCTCAGACCTTATCGGTTTTGGACCTCAGTAAGTGGTCGGCTACGACCAGGGCGGCCATGGCTTCTACAATGGGAACTGCTCTGGGCACAACGCAGGGGTCATGGCGTCCGCGACCTTTGATCGTAGTTGTCCGACCCGAGGCATCAATGCTGGTCTGGTCGCGCATGATCGTAGCGACCGGTTTAAAGGCCACATTGAAATTGATGGGCATGCCATTCGATATGCCGCCCTGGATGCCACCAGAAAAATTTGTCGAGGTCACAGGTCTGTTGTCCTCTATTGTCCAGGTATCATTGATCTCCGAACCTTTTCTTTTTGACGATTCAAAACCAAGGCCGTATTCAAACCCCTTGACCGCATTGATGCTGAGCATCGCCTTTCCCAGGTCTGCATGCAATTTATCAAAAACGGGCTCCCCAAGGCCAACGGGACAGTTGGAGATCACACAGGTGACAATACCGCCAAGTGTGTCGCCATCTTTTCGCGCTGCCATGATCGCTGCTTCCATGGCCATCGCCGTTTCATGATGAGGGCACCGGACGATATTGGCTTCTGTATCTGAGAGATCAAGTTCATCTGGCGGAACAGGGATGGCTATATGACCCACGGAGGATACGAAGCCTTGTATCGTTATGCCATGATTATTGAGGAGGAGTTGGGCAATGGCTCCCGCGGCGACCCGGGCTGCAGTTTCACGAGCGGAAGAACGTCCACCGCCCCTGTAATCCCGGAAACCATATTTTTTTTCATAGGTAAAATCGGCATGAGAGGGACGGAATTTATCGGATATATGGCTGTAATCCGATGACTTTTGATTTTTATTGGGTATAAACAAGGCAATGGGTGTGCCAGTGGTTTTTCCCTCGAAAATCCCGGACTGGATGACAAAGGCCTCATCTTCACGACGCTGGGTCGTAATGCGCGACTGGCCCGGTTTACGCCGGGATAACTGTTGTTTAATAAAATCCATATCAATATCCAGGCCTGCAGGGCAACCATCAATTACAACGCCGATGCCGCTTCCGTGAGATTCACCGAAAGTTGTAATCCTGAAATGTGTGCCAAATGTATTTCCCGGCATGGCGGCTTGTCTTTAGATCAAACCTAAGAATTATTATTGTTTTGACCACTCAAAAACTATTGGAGCCGTATTTTTGTTCCGATTTTTGGTATGTTACTGTATCCTGACGATATCCTGAAAAAACTTGAATTTGACAAAATTCTCGGTCTTTTGTCGGCCAAGTGTTTCGGCCATGCGGCTAAAGAACTGTGTGAGCAGTTGAAAGTCTTGACCCACCGTGAGAAAATTATCCAGATGTTAGGAGAGGTAGAAGAGTTTAAGGCAGCGCTTGAATTTGGCAGTGCTGTGCCTTTAATGGCTTATGAGTCAATTTCCGATGAGCTCAAGCTCCTGGAAACCATTGATTATGTGCTTGAGGTTGAGGGGTATCTCAGGATTAGGCTTGTGTCTCAGATCATGTATGACCTGGAGCGGTATTTTAAGGACAAGGATGAAATGCCGCGACTTAAGGCCATCGTCGGCCAGGTTTTGGCCAACAGGGATCTGCTGAAGAAGTTTGATGCCATTTTTGATGAGGAAGGGAACATCAGAGATTCCGCTTCACCAGAACTGAGGAAGATCATGACGGCCATATCAAGGCAGGAAAGAGAGCTCATGAAGATCTTTGCCGCCCTTGCGGAAAAGTATAAATCAAAGGGCATGCTCGCGGATACTGTAGAAAGTCTAAGACATGGTCGAAGGGTACTTACAGTCAACGCAGAGCACAAGCGTCGAGTTCAGGGTGTCATTCACGATGAATCCTCTACGGGGAAAACCGTTTACATCGAACCCCAGGAGGTCCTCGAAGCAAATAATACGCTTTTTGAGCTTGAAGCGAAGCGGAAAAATGAAATTTACAGGATCCTAAAAAACTTGAGTGGATACCTGCGTCCTCTCAGGGCAGACCTGGCACTTTTTGAAAAGATCATTATCCGGCTTGATATCATCCGCGCTAAAGCCTTGTTTGCCAGGGAGTACAATGGGGTCAATCCAGACATTTCCTCATCAGGTCAGGTTGAGATTCTCAACATGTATCACCCGCTTTTATTTCTATTAAACAAGAATTCTGGGAAACCAACAATTTCACACGATATCGTTTTGGACGAAAGTCAGAGGATCCTTGTGATCAGCGGTCCCAATGCAGGTGGAAAATCGGTGGTGCTCAAATCCTATGGCCTGAACCAGTTGATGCTGCAAGCTGGAATGCCCGTACCCATGTCCCCGGATTCTCGTCTGACAATCTATTCAAAGTTCATGATTGATATCGGGGATCAGCAGAGCCTTGAAGGTGATCTCAGTACTTACAGTTCGCGCCTGATCAATATGAAGGCGATCGTCGAAAAAGCGCGCAATAAGAGCCTTGTGCTGATCGATGAATTCGGGAGCGGAACGGATCCCAAGATCGGTGGAGCGATCGCTGAAGGCGTTTTGAACCAGATGGTGAAAAGTAAAACTCATGCCATCGTGACCACGCACTATTCCAATATCAAATCCTTTGCTTTTGATTCCGACAATATTGTCAATGGAGCCATGCTTTTTGACCAGGAAAATCTGGCCCCAACGTACCAGCTCGTTTTGGGCCAACCGGGCAGCTCATTTGCGTTTGAGATAGCACATAATATTGGCTTGCCAGAAAATGTACTCGATTACGCACGAAAGACCACAGGTGGGCGTGAAGAAAAGATTGAACAAATGCTCGGAGACCTGCAGGCCGATAGAGAAAAGCTAGAAGAGGAGCTTGACAAGGCGCGGGATGATCGGAAGAAACTCGAAAAACTGATCAGGAATTACGAGCAAATGCATTATGATCTTGAGATCCGAAGGAAGAAACTCAAACTCGAAATAAAAGAAAAAAGATACCAGGGAGCATCAGATGATGAGCGTGAACTACAGAAGGTCATCAGGGAACTGAAAGAAAGCGCAAACCTTGAAAAGGCAAAGTCACTGTCAAAGTCCATCAAAGCCCAAAAGCAGGACATCCGTGCCGAGATTAGTGCCCTCAACGAAACAGTGTACGCCAGAGATTCAGAACGCGGCAAGTCGCTATCGGTAGGCGATTATGCAAGGATAAAAACAGGCACTGATTCCGGAAAAATCATTGCCATAGACAATAAGAAGGCCAGCATAGCCATTGGCGCAATGGTCTTCGAGGTAAAACTTAAAGATCTTGTGCCCGCCCAGGAGTCTATTACAGGGCATGCCAAAACAATAAACGTTGACACGAGTGTCAAAATGGACAGGGTGGAGTCGAGCCTCGATATCAGGGGGTATACCCGGTCTGACGCCCTGGCCTCAATCCAGGAGTTTGTCGACCAGGCCATCATGGCCAATTTGACCGAAGTCAAGGTCCTCCACGGAAAAGGGAATGGCGTCCTTAGAAAGGCCCTGATCGATAAACTCAAGGAATACAAGGAGGTCCGAAAATACTGGCATCCAGAGGAGGAACACGGTGGTCTGGGGGTCACCTTTATCGCCCTCTGATAAAATTTCAATCTCGCAGCACGGTCATAATTTTGTATATTGAGACACAACAAAACACTACCACTATGAATACGAAACTTTTGATCGGCGCTTTGGTGGCCAGCGTTATACTATTCGTCTGGTCATTCCTGTCGTGGTCTATGCTCAATGTCCACGCCTCTCAATTTAAATATGATGCAGACCAGGAAGAACTGCTCTCTGCTCTTGCTGACAAGCTGGAAGACGGGCAATATTTCTTTCCCACAGCGCCCCCGGGAGCATCGGATGCCGAAAAGAAGGAACTGATGCAATCCAGCGCCGGAAAGCCCTGGGCTGTCGTGAATTATAATTCCTCTTTTGACAGCAATATGGGCATGAACATGTTCAGGGGCTGGGCCTCCGGATTCCTTGCATGCCTTCTTCTTTGCTGGATTTTATTGCGTTTTGCGGAGTTGGACCTGAAAACAGCAGTCATGGCCTCTCTTGCTGTAGGCCTCGTGGGTTATCTTTCTGTGAGTTACGTTAACAGTGTATGGTTTGAGGGTAACAGCCTTCCGGAACTGATTGATGCCGTAGTGCCCTGGGCATTGATAGGTGCCTGGCTTGGTTGGTGGCTGAATCGATAGAGAAAAGATAATTTAGATGAAGTCGTTTACAATTTTCCGTAAACGACTTTTCTTTTATGATTATCTGTACATTTCAGTGACGGCGAAATGGAAATTCGCCTCGCGAAGAGCATTCTCATCACTGTCTGCACCGTGAACAGCATTCTCACCTATGCTTGTCGCGTAGAGGGCCCGTACAGTGCCAGATGCGGCTTCGGCAGGGTTTGTAGCACCGATAAGTTTTCTGAAATCTTCGACGGCATTATCTTTTTCCAAAACCGCTGCGACAATCGGCCCGGAAGACATAAACTCAACCAGTTCGCCGTAAAAGGGTCTTTCCTTGTGTACTTCATAGAATTCACCTGCTTTTTCAGCTGAAAGCTTCGTATATTTCATTGCGATAATCCGAAAACCGGCAACATTGAACATTTTAAGGATAGCGCCAATATGACCGTTCCTTACGGCATCGGGCTTGATCATTGTAAATGTGATATTTCCTGTCATGTGTATTTATTTATTAAGCGGTTGCAAATGTATGAATTTGCCCGACTTATTGCTTTAAACTCATCCTATTAAAATTTTGTTGTAGAGTTAATTTTAGGCAACTTTGCGACCGTTTTGGATCAAATCTCTGATATAAAAAAATTATTGTCCTATCCCAAAGGGATTGTGATCATCACGCACCGAAATCCAGATGGGGATGCGCTGGGGTCTAGTCTGGGATTGCAAATGTTTCTTGAAAAGATGGGACATACAGTCAAGGTCGTCCTTCCGAGTACCTATCCCTCCACATATGAATTCATGCCCGGGATCGAGGCTGCATTGATTTTTGATGACAACAGGGATCAGACCTTTGAAGCGATTAAAATGGCGGATGTCCTCTTTTGTCTTGATTTCAATGGGTTGGACAGGATTGACAAAATAGGGCCGGCCATCATGGAGTCAAGAGCACAAAAGATCCTCATTGACCATCACCTGGACCCCGAACCATTCGCCGACCATATCATTTCAGATATCGAGGCCAGTTCCACGAGCGAACTTGTTCATAAGTTTATCATGGATCTTGGTGAGGAGAGAAAACTCGATGCCCAGATCGGGCTCCACTTGCTCACGGGCATCATCACGGATACGGGATCCTTCAAATACGGGACCAGGCCTTACACTTATGAAGTTGCGGGGCACTTGAAGCGGATCGGGGTGGATGATTATGCTCTTCAGGATAAGATATTTAACTGCCTAAAGGAAAAGCAACTGAGGTTGTTGGGTCATTGCCTGGCAAACAGGATGGAAATTATTCCGGAATATCAAACCGGAATCATTGCTCTAACAAAAGAGGATTTTTTTGATTTTGACATCCAGAGAGGGGATACTGAGGGCATCGTTAATTACTTGCTCATGATTAAAGGCATTAACGTCGCCGCCTTCTTCCGGGAACAACCGACTATCGTAAAAATGTCATTCAGATCCAAGGGTGAAATATCTGTTCAGGAAATTGCCCGCAATCATTTCAATGGTGGTGGTCATAAAAATGCATCCGGTGGTTCAGCGTATGCTAAACTGGAAGACATTATCACGCGTTTTAAGTCCGTACTTCCAAATTATATTGAAAGATGCGAATTCTGATAGTTGCAATATTTAGCACTTTGTTGTTTATCCATTGCCAAAATGAAGGCAAAGTCCTTCCCAATGGCTATGCCTATAAGATCCATAAGACAGAAGGCCGGGCTTTCCCGATTGGAGGAGATATTGTGACTTTGGACTTTGAGATTTTTAGTCCTGATAGAGAGATACTTGAAAGTACACGTGATTTTGAACAAAAGCCTGTTATCCAGATTCCCAGGAATCCTACCAAGGAAACGAAAGCCAATCCTCTTATTTCATTGGTTTCTATCATGGGGAAGGGTGACAGCGCTTCAATTTTTGTACCATACGACTCATTGTCGTCCCCGACGCCTGAAATGGAAGGAATGACTGAGGTTGAGTATGTTGTTAAAGTGATCGCCATTGAGGATAATGCGACTTACAAAAACAGGGTCGAGTACGATAGACTTGAAAAAGCCAATGCAATAAAGGCGATGGAACCTGAGAAAATCAATGTTTCGAAAGAGGCATTTAATAAGTATTTGAGTGGCCAGTACAGCGACCGCATAGAGGAAACTGAAGATGGTATCAAATACGTTATACTTAATGAAAGTGATGGCCCTGTAGTTGATCCAGGCAATTATGTCTCTGTGCATTACGTGGGATTTTTGAAGAACGGCAATATGTTTGACAATTCATACAGGGCAGGTAAGGAGTTCTATTTTCGAACCGGAGTGGGCAGTGTCA
>JBFKJL010000021.1:0-17158 GCA_041631795.1 Saprospiraceae bacterium
GCGTGGTCTTTCCGGCATCGGGGTGAGATATAATGCCAAACGTTCGCCTCCTTTCTATTTCTTCTTTAAAACTCATTTTAAATTTGGACTGCAAAAGTAGAATACTTCACGCACAGATAAAATACTTTGGAATATTTGTGCTAATTATTGCTGCAGTCCCCGATGATAACTTCCAATTGGCCACCACTTTTTACCTCAAATCCGGGACCGAGTTCAATGTTTTGACCGGCATGCATCATCACATTATAAGTGGAGTCAACAATGCCGTCTGAATCAATATCGAATTTGGCGTGATAAGATGTATCTATGACCGGGTTTATTGAGAGTGAATTGGCATCGCAGTCCGGAGTAGAACAGTTTGGGTCAATACTACCATCACAATTGTTGTCAAGACCATCACATGTTTCGAAAGCATTGGGATGAATCAATGCATTGGCATCGTTGCAGTCTCCTCCAATGAGCGTATACCCCGGCACTGTGTCACAAGATGTCATAACTGTTGCATTATTCCCAAATCCATCACCATCGTTATCCGCATAATATGTTTGCATTGAACATGTATTTGTAACAATCGACAAACATTCTGATGAAATGGAATCACCCTGAGTAGATAAAGCAAATACTGCATTATGGATGACGGTGGCGTCCATGAGTTTTATATCATCAATATACCACCCCACCTGGTAAGTATTATTGTCCGAGCCAAACAAAAACCTGACCAGGATCACCTCGTTTGCGTAAGTGCTCAAATCCAGCCAGGTATCGAGATAACCACTGGATTGACCCGAAAAGGCTGCTCTTCCGGCAATATCGAAATTACTGCTTGTCCCCAGGCTGGAATTATATCCATTCTTGACCATGAGATGCCCCACATCATTCCATGTGCCTCCTCCATCGTTAGAGATTTCAATACATCCGCCATCCCAGCCAAATTCCGTATCATAAGCATGCCAGAAGGTCAGGTATGGTGAAGTGCCTAATAGAAATGAATCTGAAATGAGGAATTGTGTATTTTGAGCGCTTACATTAGGAATAAACCAGGAAGAGTCTCCGCTAAAAGGATTGATGGTGTCAATACAAAACATAGTGGATCCCTGACCAGATTGAACAGTCCAGTTGGAATTATTCGATTCAACATCATCTAAAAATATAAGTGATGAGGGCGGCACATTATTGGTCGTCACAGAGTAAAGACAGGTCCATGTTTCACCTGGCTGCAATGTTTGTATCGTTGCAGTGATGATATTGCCACTGACAGTGCCATGTGTGAGGGACCCAGGAACCAGCTGAACGTAGTTTTGGAGGGTATCAGTCAGATTAATGTTATTGACAATGGTGTCCTTATAATTTGACACTTCAATAGTGTATGTCAGGGTATCCCCGGTTACGAGTTCTGCATTACTTGTTTTCCGGATATATAGGATGTTATTGCATTGTGGTGGAAGGTCATATGCCGAAATCCCGTCTGATCTTGAAGATGGCGACCCCTGGTCCGCACTGTATCCCAGGCCTCTTTTCGCAAATGCATTCCAGATAATGCAATCATTGGCGCCATTGAAAAGAATGGCATCAGCCTGTAAAATGGCTTCTCTGCCATCGACAAATCCAGGATTGCACGGTTGAAGTTTAAGGCCTTCAACAACCAACTGAAGGGCTATATTATTTCCGCCGGTACCGTAATAAATGTCAGAATCGAACCCATACTGATCGATGAGGCCCCACGTCAGTTCCCATAAAATACTGCACCACACAGTTCCAACGCCATGAGGAAATGACAACGTAGGCAAATCGTCATAAGTCAATGGATTGAGGTTCATATCTGTCGTATATGGATATGACCTGATGCCATCTCCATTCAATGGTTCGCCGAGCACAAAATTACCTATACCCCTTGTGTGATGAGCGAGGTCACTTGGGTTCATGGTCAGCATAAGGGCAAACCAATCACTCCAACCCTCACCCATTTGTTCCTGAACATAGAGACATGAGCTCGTCGAGGGCCCTCCTGTTAAACGTTGAGATATACCATGCCCATATTCATGAATAATGATGCCATTGTCCAAACATCCATCTCGCTCTACGGGCTCCTGGATGTGCATTGTCACCTGGGCAATGCTCACATGTGCCTTAAGCGTGTCACAATCTTCCTGACTGATCATAATTGATGGTATGGATATTCCCGGATCATTACCAGTCAGATCCACTGGTGGTCCTGGGTTTGTCATGCATATGATCACGCCCACGGCCCCTGCATTTTGGGCGTTATTCACTTTCTGGATATATGAGCAATTCCCATTGTCAATGAGGGCGATTTTACCAGAGAGTTCAGCCGGATTGTTGACCGAACAACCGTCATCAGGGTTTGATAAGGCAACAAAACCTGAAACTTCCGCGCTTTGCGGACCAAACTCTGCCCCGGCAGCCCCTATTTTACGCGCTATTCCTGCCGGGCTGTCGATTTCGAGGATATTCATCGGCACAGGTGTCCATTCGTACAACTGCATCCGGGGTTTAAAACCGTCGGGCGGTGTAGAAAAATTGGCATTATTGGATCCGGCCCCATCCTGAGCATCGGCAATGACAAAATCATTGGCATTGCCTCCGTGGCCGTAATTGTTATACTGAAAATTCCCTGACACTTCGTCAAATCCATACTGGTAAAAGACATCATGCATGATATTATTCCAGTAAAATAAATTGGTCGTTGATGCGTCTGTGTACGTTTCTGGCAGACTGTCATGATCGACACTAAAATCAAAAATCAGGGCTCCCCCACCGTCAGGGGCATCTCCGACGCCATTATTGCCATTCCTGTCTTCCATGGCATGCACATTATTGCCTCGTGTGATTGTGAAATCCGCCCCGCTCACACCGTCAATATCATGCCACCCGTAAGGTGAAGCATTCAAGGCCTCATTCCACGGGGCTTCAACCACGACATGCGATCCGTCCAAGGGACTGGAATAGGGCCAGGGAATGACATTGTAGGATGTATCCGTAACCACTGGCAAGACCGGGACAGGCAAATCTTCCTCAAATCTGTTGATGAAGTAGGTTGAATGAGAAGAGTGGTCGTCTTCGTGCCATTTACATTCATTGGTCCATGAAACAACGTCCATGACCATACCTGTCAAGGCATCCGTCCTGGTCTGCCACCATTTTTTCGTTTTTATATCGATGATGGCGACCTCCCATGAAAGCATGAGGGATTTATTGATGGGAAGATAAACAAGTTGCGAAGTAATATCATCAAGAGCAATATCAGAAGGATCGTATGTCACCCTAAGATTATTGGCTTTTTCAGAACTTTTAACTGAAAGGAAAATTTCATCTTCAACGCCCAGGAACCGTGCTACATTTTCTACGGCCTGGTGTGATTGCAATTTGGGTTGTGTGGCATTGATGAGATTGTGAACGCCACGTATAAATGATTGATTATGTAAGATGACCTGACCTTTATGAATGGCAAAATTGGCATTTGCACCAAAGATCTCAATCCCGTTAACAACCTGCCGAATATAGATGTGGGTGATGTCTGTAGAGAAGCTGGTCACCAGATCAGTAGTGACCCATTCGCTGACATCAGATTCTTCAAGTCCCCAACCAACATACCTGTCCTGTAAATAGTTGTGGACTATATTCTCAAAATAAGAGTGTTGGCCGAAAGAAAGAAAATGAGACAGCAATAAAACGGTTGCTATCAAAATTCTCACTTTTCTAAATAATTGCTAAAGCCAAAATAACAAAGCCCAATGGATAAAGCATATTAAAACTGCCGATATGTTAAATACCTTACGAAATTTTCTCAATTATTTATATCATTACAGTTGATCAGAATTTAAAAGAGATGCTTGACATAGCAGGAATAATCATACTGGGGATTTTGGCACAATGGATCGCCTGGAGACTTAAAGTGCCGTCCATCCTTCCCCTGATATTATTCGGTCTGCTGGTTGGCCCGATATCCACCTTGTGGACTGGTGAAGAAAAACTCCTTGAACCTATTTGGAATGGTCAAAAAGGAATTTTCCCAGGTGAATACCTTTTTCATTTTGTTGAATTGGCCATTGGAGTCATCCTTTTTGAAGGGGGGTTAAGCCTTAAAAGGGAAGAAGTCAGGGAGGTGGGTCCTACCATTATCAAACTGATCACCCTGGGTTCTCTGGTCACCTTCCTTGGAGGAACGCTACTGGTGCATTATATCATGGACCTGAGTTGGTCAGTGTCTTTTCTTTTTGCCGGGCTGATCATTGTGACAGGCCCTACGGTTATTTCACCTATTCTGCGAAACCTCCCATTGAAGAGAAATGTCTCTACAGTCCTCAAGTGGGAAGGAATTCTAATAGATCCAATTGGGGCTCTTGTCGCAGTCCTTGTTTTCGAATTTATTATGATATCTTATGAAGGTGGAGGAAGCTTTACAATTCCGGCCCTTCAGCAATTCCTGCTTGTACTTTTTATAGGGTCCTCACTCGGTTTTTTTGCCGCTTACTTCCTGAAATTCCTTTTGAAAAAAGACTGGATCCCCCACTATCTTTTGACGGTATTCACGCTGGCCTACGTCCTTTTTACTTTTGTACTATCGCATTTTATTGTCCACGATTCCGGCCTTTTGACCGTCGTGGTTTTGGGTATGGTTATTGGCAATATCGATGTGCCTCATAAAAATGATATTATTTATTTTGGGGAATCGATCAGCATCCTGCTCATTGCCGTCCTGTTCATCCTATTATCTGCGAATATAAATATCAGCGACCTTGAGCTTCTGTTTAATTTACAAAGTATTATTCTCTTTTTGGCGGTCATCCTTTTGCTCAGACCACTTGGTGTATTTTTAAGTACATATAATTCGACATTATCTGGGAAAGAAAAAATGTTTGTCAGCTGGGTTGGACCGAGGGGAATTGTTGCTGCTGGTATTGCCTCCCTCTTCGGCCTTAAGTTGTCCAATCTAGGCATCCAAGGTGCAGAATACATCACGCCTTTGGTCTTTATGATCGTCCTTGGTACTGTTATCCTCAATGCGACAACCGCTGGCATGGTCGCAAAATGGTTAGACGTCCTCCTGGCTAAAAGCAATGGTGTCTTAATTGTGGGTGCCCACAAGGCTGCCCGGCTTATCGGAGATTATCTCAAGAAAAATGAAGTTCATGTGGTTCTTATTGACAGTAATTCTACAAGTGTTGATAAAGCCAATCATATTGGATTAGAAGCTTTTACAGCAAACATCTATGCTGATAATCTTGTCGATTTTGACCAGGTCAGTGATATCGGGTATATGATGGCCATGACCGGAAGTGCCGAAGTAAATGAATATGCTTTAAGGGAATATGGTAAGACATTAGGAGAAAATGGCGCCTACTCACTCGTTTCAGTCAATGAACTTCAGCATCCTGAATCCCTTCAGGTCCCCAGGCTGTTTTCAAAAAATGATGACTTCATCAATTTGCTCGAAATAGCCCGTGATTTTCCGCAAATACACGAAGTGCAAATCAATTCAGAAGAAGATTTTAAAACAAAACTTGATCTCATCGATAGCGCTAAATTTTCTGTTCCGCTATTTATTAAAGAAAGCCAGTCAGATGAACTGAAAATCATCCTTACGGATGCTGAAGCAATATCAGCATCCGAAGGTGATCTTTTGGTTTATCTTGGCAAGGATTTGTTTTCCGAGCAATCCGCGGCCTGATTGATCTCAATATACTGCCCGGGATGCTTCACAAGTAACCGACCCTATTTCTATTGCTTAAAAAAAGGTGTGGCTATTAGACTTTTTTTTTATCTCTTTACTGAACTCGTCAAATTTTTCCTTGAGATCATACAACCCGTCTTCCACAGTTTTGGCAATACTGTCTACATTGATGGGTTCTCCACGCATTGACAAAAAGTCGGAACTTGTTTTGGCCTCAGGCACAATAATCCACAAAACAACATACGGGATGACTCCTATACCCATGGTCAGAAACATAAAAACAAAGGCAATCCTGATCCAAATTGGATCATCGATACCAAAATATGCTGATAGTCCTGACGCCACTCCGCCTATGACCTTGTTGTTCGGATTCCTGTAAAGCCTTTTACCGGTCTTGTACTCATTTGTGGGTTCCCCCTCTGATTTACTTTGAGTTTGTTCTTCTGCGCCAAATTCTTCAGGCTTACCCAATACAGAAATAACGGCATTCAATTTATCCATCGTCACAATCTTGCTGTGTCTGTCATTTTCTAGAAACAACTCAGCAATCCGCGCTTCGATGTCATAGAGGATATCTTCGGCTCCCTCGGATTTCCTGAAGTGTCTTTCGATCGATTTTAGGTATTTGTCAAGGGCGTGATACGCGTCCTCGTCAATTGTGAAGGCCTGTCCGGCCAGGTTTATATTTACCACTTTTTTCATTTTGAATTTTCTTTTTTGATAGATAGATTAACAGCATTGTTTAATTCGTCCCAGGTCGCTCTCAACTCAGAAAGAAACGCGCTGCCCTTTTCGGTTATTTTATAGTATTTCCGTGGTGGACCTGATTTCGACTCTTTCCATGTGTAACTCAATAAGTGATCGTTTTTAAGCCTGTTCAATAAGGGATATAACGTGCCCTCAACGACAATTAGCTTAGATGATTTAAGTTTGTTGATGATATCCGAAGGATAAAGTTCTTTATCCGATATAATGGATAGCACACATAATTCTAAGATACCTTTTCTCATTTGTGCTTTTGTATTTTCTAATTTCATACTCTAAAATTACAGACTCATATAGTACTGTGCAATACATAGTTCTTTATTTTGCATGATTCATAGACGAACAGCACAAAAAAGCCGACAAAGAAAAAGGGAACACCACTTTGATGTTCCCTTTTGAAGTGACTTAGTAAAACGTTTTATTATTTTTTTGTCAGGCGCAGGACCTTGATTATGTTATTGGATTTGTCAAGCAAACGTACAAGGTATAACCCCTTTTCAAGCTCAGAAATATCATAGTTCTTTCCAGGGGTATGGTTAAATGTCGCTAACCTTTTTCCAACAATATTAAAGATCAAAACTTCTGAGACATTGTCATCTGATTTGATCTGGAAAAAGTCCTCCGTCGGATTGGGATAAATAACAAGATTGTCCGGATCTGAAACATCGTCACTCGAAGAAGTGGTCATGATGCTGTAATTGATCGGAATATTGACAATTGTAGAATCTGTGTTTGATTCGAGATATACCCTAAGATTAACCTGTGATTGAGATTCTATTTCGTGTGGATTGAGGTGAATCATGAATAGCATATCCTCGCCAGGAACCAGAAGGTTGGGCTTACTTGTGGGACAATCCTCGACACCCCAGTTGTAGCAAAGGTTCTGATCGCATAACTGAAATTCCCACTCCATGGGAGCAGCATCTCTTTCAATCGACCATAGGAAGGATACATCAGTATCAAACATATTCGTCACTTCAATATCGGCAACAATATCTGTGCTGTTCGGCCTGGCATTTACATCGACCGGGTCAGGGGTATAGACAAACTGCCCCTGTAGAGTATAGCATAAGAATACTGTAAAAATGAGTAGATATTGCCTCATAAGTCACTTCAGTTCATTCAAAAATATGAAATTAAGACGAAATATTATTCTTAAATTATAGTTAAACTAAATTAAATCATTGAATTTGTCTTCTGTCATCAAATTAGACAACGTTTGATCCTTCAACAAATACAACAGAAATTCCTCCTGATCACCCTGATCCTTCTTTTTCCGAGACTTGCCATAACGCAGGAAACATTTGCCGATTTGATCCTAGAACAAACCCAGGATAATGTTCTCAGGTATGTCATAACTTTTGAATCGAACATTCCAATGCGAAGCTTTTGTGTGGTCTATTCCGGGCTGGACACTTTCACCACGGAGGTCTCTCCTTTACAGAGTGTCCATAGACTTCATATCATAGGCCTGGAAGCCGAACGTTCATATGACCTGCGAATTTTTGCATTTGATGAATATGGTGTTGACTCCACTGAGGTTATCTCATTTACAACGGCAGCACTTCCAATGGAAGTTATGGATGAAGTGCTAGAACTGACCGGAGACTCAACTTTGCCTGGATTTTACATGACTGATAGCCGCATTTTATCTTCTACCCAACTCCGGATCATCAACAGACAAGGCAAGGTCGTGTGGTATGAGTTCATCGATTCACCCAACGCTCCGTGTATTGGCTATAATTTGAATACCGACAGAACAATTACCTACATTTATGACAATTGCTCCCTCATAAGGGAAATTGATCTCTTTGGCCGAGAAAAAAATGTGGTCAATGCAAGACTTCTGGATGGAGACATTTCACTGCATCATGAAGTGCGGAAACTGGACAATGGTCAATATTTAATTCTCGCAGCAAAGCCAGTAGACACCGATTCGCTTTTGTTGATCGACGATTGTATTTACTTGCTGGATCAGGACGGTCACCATCTTTGGTCGTGGTCGCTCCTGGACAACCTGCCTCATACGACTGGAATCAAAAATAATGTGTTCTGGGATCAGATCTACGGAGAACGGGCAGCTGATATTTTCCACTCCAATGCCTTGAGTACCGATTCTGACAGCAATTATATACTCAGCGCGAGTCAGCTCAACCAGGTCATAAAAATTGACAAAAGCACAGGCCAGATCCTATGGGCGCTGGGTGGTGAAGACAGTGATTTTGAGTTCGCCATTGATCATGTCTTTGCCCAACAGCACACTCCTGTGATGACAGGTCAGGATTCAGTCCTCTTGTTTGATAATATTGGGGCGGTGGCCGTATCCCGGGCTCTTGAATTTAGTCTGGATACGGTTTCAGGTGTGGCCCAAACGGTATTCATGCACGTATCTCCTACTGCAATACTCACGCCTGTCCTCGGCAGTGTTGAACGCCTTGCAAATGGGCATACAGCTGTTTTTTTTGCCCAGCGTTCAAAACTCGAGGAGGTTGATGCTTCAGATTCGCTTGTATGGTCTCTGACCGTACCCACATCTTCCTACAGGGCGTATTATCTCGACAACCTCTATGAAGACGTTCCTGAATTCAACGTCGACACGCTCTACTTGAGTCAAAACAGCAGCCTGGAAATAGACCACGATTTCAGTCCGGAAGGTGGCTATTTTACCGGAGAGATCATCGATAACAAGGGCTTGCTGTATGAAAATATCCCCCCGGGCTCTTATACAATACATTATCATTACGGATGGAAAAAGACAGAAGTACCTGTCGTCTTCCGGTTAGCATCAGGTTTAGATCCCATTGTGGCATCTGGCATTCACATGTACCCCAATCCCTCAAATAATATTTTAAGAATTGAATATCCGTTTGCCGGCAATGGCGCATACACTGTTGTAAACATCAAAGGGGAAGTGGTTTTGAAGCAAATGATAAAAACACATCATTCGGAAATCGATATTTCAAGCCTCAATGCAGGCCTTTATTTCATGATCTTGGAAAACCCACAAACTGTCCTGAGATTCATAAAAAAATAGGGAGCAGGAATCTCCTGCCCCCAGCACACGGATTTCTTATATACTGTGTCTTAGTGTGCCACAGTAATCTTTTTTGAAACAAGCTTTTCGCCAATAGACATATGAACAATGTACATACCATTGGGAAGATGGGTTACATCGTATTCTAGTTTCGTATAACCCTGGCGTTGTCCAAAATTGTGTTGCCCAACCAACTGCCCCAGTCCATCGACAATTTGCACGCTGATATCGCTTGATTCATTGATATTCATTTCAATATTCACCCTGTCATTGACAGGGTTTGGATAGATATCTGCAAACTCATTATCAAAATTTTCATTGATGCTGCTTGTAAACAAGCCCGCCGTCAAGGCTTCATCAAGGGTGACCTGCGTTACGTTAATCACCTGGCCGGATGTGGCGTTGAGCAGCATGCCTACAACGTGCGTATTTTCCATATTGACATCAAAGCCGATAGACATTGGATTGAAGATGTATCCTTTTGTTGTTCCGGCAGTCGCATTGGCAACAAGGCTTTCAACAGGACCATTAAAAGTGCCACTCATAAGAGCCCTGGCCACATGGTCATAGACCATCAGGAAGTCAGGCACATAAAAGGGTAAAAATTCCCAACCGGACATAGGACCTGCAATACCGCCGGCGTAATTATTCGTCTGTCCCCAATCATCATTACCGCTTGTGGTGCCAGTGACCCCGTCTTCAGTAAGCACAGCCTGGAACAACACATTGCTCATATCCACAATGAAATCTGCCGAAACCGAAACAGTGAGTTGCCTTGATGCATCGTCCCATTCTGCTCCGACATTTACATTAGCCGTTGGCGCAGATTGCAGGGCACTCACTGTCGGAATTCCTATATCTTCCGGATCAAGGATATTAGTCCTGTTAAAAATGACAGAAGGGTAACCGGGGAAATTGGGGAAAGAACCGATGCCATTGTCATACGCTGTCACGACCATAGGGTCACCATTATGCACAGCAACGCCAACGAAGTTGTCAGGAAAGCATTCTGTATACTTATCCATATAGACTGTCCCCCGGGGACACCAAGGACACCATGTTCCAGTGGCTTCTTCGACGAGGACTCCTTTTCCTTCAAAAACAGATATACCCTGTGCAGCTGATGTGCTCATGTTATCGGAATCATCGGGATCGACTTCCCCATTGGGATTAGAGATCCAGGATGTGACAGCAATAGATCCGCTGGGAATGATGACTTTATCGGGATGCCTGAAACCTGCCGTCTGGAAAGATCTGAGATTGAGGTCTTCATAAGTGGCGACATATTCGTTCGTCCCATCACTCCATGTAACATCGAGTGTATTGATCGTTTCGGCGCCTTCATTCGTGAAAAAGCCCAATAACTCGACCTCTGTCCCTGACATGATCTGGGGGCACGGCAATTCTACATATTCCATTTTTACATTTAACCGCGGTGCTTCCTCAACTCTTATGTCATCTACAGCCAAACCAAAATTCCATCCATCCCCGTCATTGTACTCAATAGCGATTTGTACTGTATCCCCACTATACTCACTGATATTGGATACAAACTCAAACCAGGATCCTGAGCCACCCAGGTTGGCAAACTCTGTCCATGTGTTGCCCCCGTCATTTGAGATGTAAAATTTAGCAGTTTCATCAGCACCCTGGTAATCTCCATTGCGAAAAAACACCTCGGCTTTGAAAAACAAATATTCCGGTGCTCCACTCAAGTCGATTGGACCCGAAATGAGGCGGCCATCCGTATCTACCCCGGCACCAGGACCGTCATCATTCACAGCCATGAAACTGGTATGTTCCGGAATATTAAAATATGCACTGGATAACGTTGCTGACGTCCCATGCATCCAGGCATTTTCCGCCACCCATGTTGCGGGAAGGCCCGCTTCAAAATCTTCTACGTAGATCTGTCCCTGAGCAAAAAGGACACAGAAAAAGAGAGAAAGACAGAGTAAAATTCTTTTCATTAGTATGCGTTATAATTAGTTAATTCTTTTAGCAATGGACTAAGATATAAATTAATTGAAAAGATATATTCTGTAAATGCCAAACATTTTACCAGTGTCAAAAATTATAGATTCCAATAAATATGTCTAAATTAAGTTAAAAGAGAATTTTCAGTGGAACATGTCCTCATTATCGGTAATGGCATCAGTGGCATAACCGCCGCCAGATGGATCAGGAAATTGAGCGGGAAGAGCATTACTGTGATCTCTTCGGAAACCGAGTATTTTTATTCGAGAACGGCACTGATGTACATTTTTATGGGCCACATGCGATTTAAGGACACCCAACCTTATGAGGAAGGATTTTGGAATAAAAATAAAATCGACCTTGTTCAAGATCACATAACTGAAATAAATTTTCAGCAAAAGAAGGTTGTCTCCTCACAAGGTCGGACATGGACTTATGACCATCTCATTCTTGCGCTAGGGTCAAAATCAAATAAATTTGGATGGCCAGGCCAGGATCTCGACGGGGTATCAGGTCTTTACCACATCAGTGATCTTGAAACCATGGAACGCTTCACCAGGGGGCTTAAAAGAGCTGTTGTCGTCGGCGGTGGACTCATAGGCATTGAGATGGCCGAAATGTTTCTTTCGAGAGATGTCCCGGTAACCATGATTGTCAGGGAAGAAAATTACTGGGACAATGTCCTTCCCCGGGAAGAAGCTGCTATGATCTCAAAACATATCCGCGATCACCACATCGATTTAAGGCTTTCCTCAAATTTACAGGAAATCATCGACGACGGAAATGGCAGGGTAAAAGGGGTGGTCATCAAAGATACCGGTGAAAGGATTGATTGCGGTTTTGTCGGTCTGACGCCCGGGGTCAGCCCCAATGTCGATTTTCTGAGAAATACCGACATCAAAATAGATAAAGGTATCGAAGTGGATGCATTGTTACAGACCAATATGCCCGGCGTTTATGCTATTGGCGATTGCGCTCAATTGAAACAACCAAAACATGGGCGAAGATCAGTTGAAGCTGTCTGGTATACCGGCCGGATGATGGGCGAAACCGTCGCCCACACCATTTGCGGCGATAAAACGCCTTATGATCCTGGAATCTGGTTTAACTCAGCCAAGTTCCTTGATATTGAATACCAGGTGTACGGAACAGTACCGAATATCCTGGAAAAAGACCAGGAATCTTTTTTTTGGAACCATCCTTCCGGCCTGAAAAGCCTCAGGATTGTATTTGGCAAAGACTTAGGCCATATTTTAGGCATCAATCTATTGGGATTGCGGTTCAGACATGATGTCTGTAATAAATGGTTAGAGCAAAAATCCCATGTTGAGGACGTTTTGGCAAACCTCGCTTTGGCGCATTTCGATCCTGAGTTTTGTGATGAACATGTCGATGAAATCATCTCGCATTATAACCGCCAAAATGGGAAGGATTTAAAGCCTAATGCTGTAATTGACCCGGATAGATCGATCGCATTTATTAAAGAACAATGATGAGAACCCAACTTTACAACAGCCTGTCCATTGCAAATCCTGATGCCCCTGGTTTGAATGCCGCTCAAAAAATATTCTCAGCCGTCGCAGCTGGAGGCCTCTTGATCATGATCATGAGCTGGGCGGGTTTTGATTGGCCCCAGAGCGGCGCCATGCTACTGATTTCTATTCTCCTCATGAGCGCCGGTATCATCGGCTTTGGATGGCATACTTACATGAGCAAGCTCCCGGGAATCAAAAACAACGGCATTTGGATATCCTCAATGACAAACAGGGGCCTCTGGGGTTGGCTGGCTGGCATCATCATCACGGCATTCTACATCTGCCTTTATATCTATCCTGAAACCCTGGGTCTGAACGGTGATGGCAACACAGGATTAATAGCATTGTTCGACCCTCTTTCCATAGCCATCAAAGGAAAACCCGCCAGCCAGTGGTTTATGTATGGCACGCTATACACCCTGGCCATTCTATTGTTTGGCATCCGTTTCTTATTTAAGTACCGGCATAACCGATACCATGTCCTGCGGACTTGGTCTGTGATGTTTTTCCAATTGGTCTTTGCCTATCTCATCCCGGAAGTCATTGAATACTTTAACAAGGACACAGCGGATAAATGGTTTGACAAAGATTACAAAAACATGTGGCCTCTTGATTACGACTTTTTTGACGCCTGGCATATTGACAATATGCTCTCGGCAAATGCCCTGGGTTTGTCGACGATCATCTTTGGAATATTACTTGTTTTCTTTATCTCTCCGTACCTCACCTATAAGTACGGAAAACGATGGTATTGCAGTTGGGTCTGCGGTTGCGGGGGACTGGCCGAGACCGCCGGGGATTCGTTCCGTCACCTGTCTGACAAGTCCCTTCGTGCATGGAAAATTGAGCGCTGGCTGATCCATGGGATTCTGCTTTTTTCGGTCGTCATGACGATTGCCGTGATCTACAGCTACCTCGGCACTGATCCGGATCGATATTTTCTGACCAAAACACATTTTACAATCCTATCCATGGCTTTGTTGATTGGAGCCCTGGGATTATACACCTGGCTCGATGGAAAACAAGGGTATTCTGATAAATTTGTCAGACGCATGGTCACAACAGTCGTTTCAGGTATAGTCATTCTTCTTGCCATCAGTTTCTTCTCCGGAAATTCAAATGCTTTCCTTGTCAATAACTATACCTTGAGAAGTGCATATGGCTTCTATATAGGGGCTGTATTCTCCGGAATCGTCGGTGTAGGATTTTATCCGATAATGGGTTCACGGGTGTGGTGTCGATTCGGGTGCCCAATGGCGGCACTCCTTGGAATTCAGCAAAAATTATTTTCAAGGTTCCGCATCACCACGAATGGAGGGCAATGTATCTCCTGTGGAAATTGCTCGATATATTGTGAGATGGGGATCGATGTCCGTCATTATGCCCAACGAGGACAGAATATCGTGCGAGCCTCATGTGTGGGCTGTGGCATCTGCGCTGCAGTCTGTCCGCGTGGTGTGTTGAGGCTTGAAAATGCACGTATCGATATATTCGAAAAAACTGACGATATTCGGGTCCACCATATACATAAATAAGTGAAAGGAATACGAAGGCGAAAATTGATCAAATTCATAAAGGAGGCCCTTTACGAGGATGTCAGGGACGGCGATCACACTTCCCTGGCTTGTATCAATAAACGATCTGTCGATAGCGCTCAACTGATTGTCAAGGATAAAGGCGTCATTGCAGGTGTGGAGTTTGCCGAACTGGTATTTAATTCATTGGATCCAAAGTGTCGGTTTCACAAGTTTATCGATGACGGGAGTATAGTGCAATATGGTGATATTGCTTTTGAGGTTAAATGTAATACGCAAGCTTTGCTCAAAGGAGAAAGGCTGGTGCTGAACACCATGCAACGTATGAGCGGAATTGCGACCTTGAGTCAGCAATTTTTCCAAAAAGTAAAAGGCACAGATGTCCGAGTGCTTGATACCCGTAAAACGACGCCCCTGTTGCGCTTTCTCGAAAAATGGGCCGTCAGGATCGGTGGATGCCACAACTACAGGGATGGCCTGTACGACTGGATCATGATCAAAGACAATCACGTCGATGCCTGCGGAAACATTGGCAAGGCAATCGGAAAAGTACATCGTTACTTAAAAAAGAATAAACTTGACCTGGGTATTACGGTCGAAGTGCGATCACTGGAAGAGCTCGAGGAAACCCTGGCTGTAGGAGGCATCACACGTATTATGTTTGATAATTTTAACCTTGAAGATCTCAAAAGAGCCGTCGATCGCGTTGGAAAGAGTTACGAAACTGAAGCTTCAGGGGGTGTGACATTAAAAACCATCAGGAAGATAGCTCAAACGGGGGTGGATTTCATTTCTGTAGGTGCATTGACCCATTCTGCTGGTTCTTTGGATATGAGTCTAAAAATAAAAAAATGAGACTGGTCGATATTCACAATGTCTGCCATTGCAGATATCACCAGTCTCATTTTTATCCTATCTCGGATAGCTGAGTAAAAGGAATCCTAGTAATGCCCCTGAAGATATCACGACAATCCATATACGGATGTCATAAAGCATATGATACTTGTCATCATTTAACATGAGAGTTGGTTTGGTTATTAACTAAATATTTGAATTCCTCAGATCAGGTGTTCGTCATATACCTGGATAATTCCAAAAAGAATACCATAAGAAAAAACCATCATGTGAAAATTAAACCAGAACCTCTAGGGATTAATTGGTAGTTTCAATATCAGGTATAGCAGGTATGTGTTAGTCCCTGAAAACAAAAGGAATGTAGATGAGACATATATATTATGTGCTTAATCCAATGGCATTTTGCAAGTAAAAAATACCCAAAAGATTTAGAAGATCAGGCCAATGACTTTTTGATGGATTTGACCAATCCGGGTCCGTGGTATATCAAACCTGTATAAATCTGCACCAGGCTGGCTCCTGCATCCAGCATGGCCCTGGCATCATCCGGTGAACTGATCCCACCAACCCCGATGATGGGCAAACGACCTTCAGTTTGATCGGAAATATAGCGGACAACTTCCAACGACCTCTTCGACAGTGGTTCTCCGCTCAGCCCCCCTTGTCCGATGCTTTCAACTCTTTGATCATCCGTTTTCAGACCCGACCTGTCTATTGTTGTGTTGGTCGCTATAATGCCATCGATATTATTTCCCGTGACAATCTCTATGATGTCGTCCAATTGGCCGTCTGTCAAATCAGGTGCAATTTTCAGGAAAATCGGTTTTGACTTTTCCGTAGATTTCCGCTTGAGGTTAAGCTGTGAAAGCAATTTGGTCAAGGGCTCCTTGTCCTGGAGGGACCGGAGCCCTGGTGTGTTGGGAGAACTGATATTCACAACGAAATAATCGACGTATGGATACAGTTTTTCATAACTGTGAAGATAGTCTTCGGTCGCCTTGTCATTTTCAGTGATCTTATTCTTCCCAATGTTCCCTCCGATGATGATGTTGTCATGCTTATATCTTTTCAGTCGTACCACAAGCGCGTCCACACCTTCATTATTGAAACCCATCCTGTTGATGATGGCATTGTCCTGTGGCAAGCGAAACAAGCGTGGTTTGGGATTGCCATCTTGTGGCCGGGGCGTGACAGTCCCAACTTCGATAAATCCAAATCCCAGGTGCGGCGTCACGTCAAGGTATTTGCCATCTTTATCAAATCCGGCTGCCAGGCCAACCGGATTGCGAAAATGCAGGCCGGCGACTTGGGTTTCAAGGTTTTTTGATTCAAACTTCAATAAGGATCTAAAGAAATGACCGACGATCGGAGTTTTCAGAATCAAGCGCGAAGCACTGATGGCAAAGTGATGTGCCTTTTCCGGTGAAAGCATAAAAAACAAAGGCTTGATGAATATTTTATAAATACCCATTACCTGATCTCCTTTTTAATTTTGTCCAAATCCCGTATGAGGAGCCGCTTCCTGTTGAAAGTCAACAAATCATTGTTTTTTAGTTCATTCAGCACCGTTGTTACTGTTTGCCTCGAAGTCGCTGTAAGGTTTGCTATTTCCTGGTGTGTCAGGAAATTCCTGACCACCCACTCGTAGCCTACCCTTTGACCCTTTTTTGATACAAGCTCGACAAGGTATTCAATGATCCTGCTTCTCGAATCCTTGAAGACGAGTGATTCCAGTCTTTGTTCCATTTCTATCACACGTGAACCC